>NZ_JBEPDB010000034.1:0-78307 GCF_040300025.1 Dactylosporangium sp. NPDC000555
GATGCGCTGCCTCGGCGAACGCGGCTTCGCCATCCTCACCGGCCGTTGGCGAACCCTCCGTCACACCACCGCCAGCCCTCGCACACTCGGCGACACCGTCGCCGCAGCTCTGCATCTCACACACTTCGAATACCGGTACCTACCGCAATCTCGTTGAGATCACGTCACTGCGACGACGCAGCGACTGGCGAGGGCGCTTCTTGTCAAATGCCACTTGCGCTGACACGCTCCCAGCCGTACCGCGTGGTGCCGGCCTGGGGTTCAGTCGCGGCCAGGCAGGATGGATCTCCTCGTCCGGTCGAGGGGTGTGAAGCCGAGGTTCAGCGCCGCGGTCTGCGTGCCGCAGGCCCGCCGGCGGGTGCGCGGCGGGCCTGGCGGACGTGGGTCAGAAGCCGAATGACGAGACGAGGATCGCGCGGGCGAGGGTGTGGGCGGTCAGGTTGAAGCCGACCACGTTCGCTGACGAGTCGGCGTCGACGGCGAGGGAGTCGGTGTCCAGGGCATGTACCACGAAGAAGTATCGGTGCGGCGCGTCTTGCGGTGGGGGTGCGGCGCCGCCGAAGTCGCGGGTGCCGTAGTCGTTGCGGGCGTGGATCGCCTCGTCTGGCATGCCGTCCTTGTCGCCGGTGCCGGCGCCCGTGGGTAGGTCGGTGACGGTTGCGGGCAGGTCGTAGACGATCCAGTGCCAGAATCCGCCGCCGGTGGGGGCGTCGGGGTCGTAGCAGGTCACGGCGAAGCTCTTGGTGCCGGCCGGGTAGCCCGACCAGGACAGGTGCGGCGAGGTGTTGCCGCGCGCGTAGACCTGGGCGTCGGGCAGCGTGCCGCCGTCGGTCAGGTCCTCGCTTCTCAAACTGAACGCCGGCACCGCGGGCAGGAAGTCGTACGGCGACGGCGGGCGCGGACGGTCGGTCATGCGCATTCTCCTTGCGAGGTGGCTACAGCTGTCTACCGGGCATCCTCTTACCCAACGACCGGCCGTCTCAAGTGAGGCGGTTGACCGCGAGTCCGAGCAACCACACCAGGTACGGCTGATGCACCGGCCCCGCGGAGCGCTGCTCGATCCGCACCACCGTCTGCCCGCGCCGGGCGACGGCCCACTTGCCGGACGCGAAGGCCTCGTCGCCGACGCCGGGGACCGCCGTGCCGCCGCGGTTGGCCCGGATCGCCAGCTCCGCCGCAATGCCGGTGGCCACCAGGATGCCGAGCGCCGAGCCGTCCGCCGCCCGGAACTCCGCCATGCTCATCGGGCCGACCGCGACCCCGTGACCCGCGCCGCCGGACACGGACACCGGCCGGCCGAGGACCCGTCCCACCTCCTCGGCGGTGATGAGGTCCGCGGGCGAGACCCGGGCCGGGCGCACCGCCGTGGCCAGGGCGGGTGCCCCGGCGTTCATCGCCCGCTGGATGAGCTGGTCGGTGTTCTCGTCGCCGAAGCTCTGCGAGCCCGACCGCGCGCTGGACTCGACCCGCAGCTCGAGGACCCGCCGGGTCCAGCGCCGCGCGGTCAGCGTCACCACGTCGCCGGGCGAGGCGCGGCCGGCGAGCCCGGACGGGCAGGCCCAGGCGACGGTGCGGTCGGAGGCGCCGGAGTCGACCGCGAGGTAGTGCAGCCAGGGGATGGACGGGCTGTCCTCGCCCTGGCTGCGGGACTTCCAGGTCTCACTCCACAGCACCTCGCCGGTCAGCGTGACCGGGGTGAACAGGTCGACGAGGGTGGCGATCAGGGTGTACCCGCCGTAGAGCAGCGGCCACAGGATGAGCACCCGGACGGCGAGCGTGATCCAGTCGGTGACCGAGCCGGGCGCGAGGTCGAACGCGATCGTGTTGAACCGCACGACGAGCGCGGCGACGGCGAGGCCGGCGAGGGCCTTGAGGATCAGCGGGACCGCCTTCTGGCCGTACCGCGGGAACAGGCTCGGGTAGCTGACCCGCACGCGGTGCCACGTGCCGCCGAACGAGGACCACACCCGGCGGCGGTTGCCCATGCCGAGGTCGATCACGGCGCTGCACACGCGGGTCGCCCCGACGGCGTCGCCGTAGGACAGGTAGCGGTCCCACACCGTCACTGCCGCCGGCGGCAGGTCTTCGAAGCTCTCGTGGGCGCGCAGGAACGTCTTGAGGCCCAGCCAGCGCGCGGCGGCCGCGCGTCCCTGCGGCGTGTCGCGTTCGCCGCGCGACTTGCCGGCGAAGATTCCCAGCGCCGCCCAGGCGAAGACGGCGACCCAGATGGCGCCCGTGGCGTCGCCGCCGGTACGGCGTTCGTGAAGCGCGACGGCCAGGCCGGCCGCGAGCGACGGGATCGCGGCGATCACGGTCAGCGCGGTGACGATCGTGGGCGAGAAGCGGCGCCGGGACAGGCCGCGCGAGCGGGCGTCGGCGACGATCGCGGCGTTGAGCCGCCTGGTCCAGCCCTTGGCCTCGGCCTCGTCGCGGAACGTCAGCGCGGTCAGCGGCACCATGCCGCCCACGGCCAGGCCGCGGATCCGCTCGAAGATCATGGTCTCGTACGCGTTGAGCCCCGACGGCCGTTCCTGCCGGACGTGCACCGTCGTCTGCAACGGGTCGTTGCCCGGCTGGCGGAACTCGAGCACCTTGCGGGCCGCCAGGTCGATCAGCGTCGACTCGGCGCCGTCCTCGGTCAGCTCCCAGCGCCCGGTGATCAGGCTGACCACGGCCGGCGACTCGGGGCCGCCGAAGTCCTGGGTCGGCGGGGGCGCGTCGATCGGACGCGGGCGGGTGAGCAGCAGCGCGCCCCAGAACGCGAGCAGCCACACGCCGAGGCCGGCCAGGGCGATGCCGGCCTCGACCAGCAGCACCGGGTCGATGTCCATCGGCCGCGGGGCCCGTCAGAACCGGACGTTGACGTCGGCGCGCTCGCCCGCGGCGGCCTCGAAGTACGGCCGGGGGTGGAACCCGCCGACGCCCGCGATGAGGTTCGTCGGCAGTGTCTGGATCTTCTGGTTGTACGTCTGGATCGCGCTGTTGTAGAACTGCCGCGCGTAGGCGATCTTCTCCTCGGTGTTGCCCAGCTCGCCCTGCAGTTGCAGGAAGTTCTGGTTGGCCTTCAGGTTCGGATACGCCTCGGCCAGCGCGAACAGCCGGCCCAGGGCAGCCGTGAGGAAGCCCTCGGCCTGGGCCTGCTGGGCCGGGCCGGCGCCGGCCGAGCCCGCGGCGGCGTTGCGGGCGGCGACGACGGACTCCAGGGTGCCGCGCTCGTGCGCGGCGTAGCCCTTGACGGTCTCCACCAGGTTGGGGATCAGCGAGTGGCGGCGCTTGAGCTGGACGTCGATCTGCGCCCATGACGCGTCCACCTGGGTGCGGGCCCTGACGAGCGAGTTGTATGTCGCCACGGCCCACGCCACGAGCGCGATCACGAGCACGAAGAGCACGCCGAGCACGATGACAGCAGTCATGGGCGCATGGTGACCGCTGCGGGTCACCGCCTGCCGGTAAGTGTCGCCGATCCGACAGTTCAGGGCAGGTGATACCCCTCCGAACGGCGTGCGGCCAGCCAGGACTCGACGTCGTCGGCGCTGCGCGGCAGCCCGTCGGAGAGGTTGCGGGCGCCGGTCGGGGTCACCAGGATGTCGTCCTCGATGCGCACCGCCAAGCCGTGCAGCTCGGCCGGGACCAGCTCGTCCTCGGGCTGGAAGTACAGGCCCGGCTCGACGGTGAGCACGTATCCGGCCTCGAGGTGGCCCTCGCGGTAGCGCTCCTTGCGCGCGTGCGCGCAGTCGTGTACGTCGAGGCCGAGCATGTGACCGAACCCGTGCAGGGTCCAGCGCCGGTACAGGATGGCTTCCTTGTCCATCGCCTCGTCGACGCTCACCGGCAGCACGCCGAGGCCGGCGAGACCCTCGGCGAGCACGCGCATGCATGCCTGGTGTACGTCGTCGAACGCCACGCCGGGGCGGATCGTGTCGATGCCGGCCTGCTGGGCGCGGTGCACGATCTCGTAGACCTCCCGCTGCAGCGGCGTGAACGTGCCGGAGACGGGCACGGTCCGGGTGACGTCGGCCGTGTACAGGTTGCGGTTCTCCACGCCCATGTCCATGAGCAGCAGGTCGCCGGGGCGGGTGTGCCCGTCGTTGTGCGTCCAGTGCAGGATCGCGGCGTGGGCGCCGCCGCCGACGATCGAGCCGTAGCCGACGTCGTTGCCGTCGTGGCGGGCGCGCAGCCCGAACACTCCCTCGACGAGCCGCTCGCTGACGGGCCGGTCAGCCGGCAGGGCCCGGGCGGCGTCCTCGAAGCCGCGCACGGTCGCGTCGATCGCGTCCTGCAGCTGCTCCAGCTCCCAGGCGTCCTTGACCAACCGCAGCTCCGACAGCGTCCGGGTCAGCTCCTGGTCGCGCTCCGGGGCGGCGGCGCGCACCCGCCCGTCGACCGACGGGTCGAAGCCGCGCAGCACCCGGGTGCGCCCCGGCGCGCTGTCGTCCAGCGCCTCGGCGAGCTCGTCCAGGTGCGCGGTGTGCAGCTGCAGCTCGGTGGCCTTCTCGGCCAGGGTGTGCCGGCGGCCGATCCACAGCTCGCCGTGGTTGCGGTCGGTGAAGAACTCGTCGGTGTCGCGGGGCGAGCGGGGCCGCACGTAGAGGGTGGCGTCGTGCCCGCCACCGGTCGGGCGCATGACGAGCACCGCCTCCGGGTCGTGCTCACCGGTCAGCCACACGTGCTCGGTCCCGGGCCGGAAGGGGTGGTTCGTGTCGTTGGAGCGGACCCGCTCGACGCCCGCCGGGATGACCAGCGTCTCGCCCGGGAACGCGGCGGACAGCTCGGCACGCCGCTTGGCGTGGTCGGGCGCCTCGACCCGGGGCGCGACGTCCAGCGTCGTGTCGCGCCAGCCCGTGCGCATGAACGCCCTGAACCGTTCGGGGAAGTCGGGGTCGTGCGACTGGCTACCAGCCGATGCCTGACCTGCTGATGCCACCGTGACCCCGCTCTCACCGCCGCGAATTCGTGCTCCACCTGCGACCGTACCCCGTGCGAGGATGCTTGCCATGGCGGGTCTTCTCACGTTCGTCAGCGCGCGCGGCGGCGCGGCGGCGCACCGGGATGCGATCGCCGACGCGCTCGGGCTGCTGCGCCACCGCGGTCCGGACGACGAGCGGGTCGTCGCCAACGACGACGTCGTCTTCGGCGCGGAGCGGCTCGCGGTGACCGACCCGCCGGGCGGGCGCCAGCCGCTGTCGTACCCGCCGACCGGCGTCACCGCCGGGCGATACCTCATCGTGCTCGACGGCGCCGTGTACAACGCCGCCGAGCTGCGCGCGGAGCTGGTGGAGGAGCGCAACGCCGAGTTCGCCACCGACAGCGAGGCCGAGGTCATCCTGGCCGCCTACCACCACTGGGGCCCCAGCGCGGTCAACCGGCTGCGCGGCATGTTCGCGTTCGTGATCTGGGACGGCTCGGCGCGCCGCGCGTTCGGCGCCCGCGACCCGTTCGGCGTGAAGCCGCTGTACCAGCTGCAGACCCCCGCCGGCGTGTACCTGGCGAGCGAGAAGAAGGCGCTGCTGCCCTTCGTCGCCGAGCCGGCCGCCGTCGACACGGTGCGGCTGCAGCACTACCTGACGATGCAGTACGTGCCGGAGCCCGCCACCATGCACCCCGACGTGCGGCGGCTCGGCGCCGGCGAGTCGTTCGTGTACACGCCGGGCGGGCCGCTGGCGAACCGGCGGTACAGCCAGTTGAACTTCCGCCCGGCGCCGGTGACCGACGAGGACGCCGTGGTACGCCGCATCGCCGACGCGCTGCGCGAGAGCGTCCACGCCCACCTGCGCGCCGACGTGCCGGTCGGGGCGTTCCTGTCCAGCGGCATCGACTCGACCGCGATCGTGGCGCTCGCCGCCGAGAAGGACCCGGCCCTGCGCACGTACACCGTCGGCTACGACGCGGTCGGCCCCCAGGCGCAATACTCCGAGATCGACATCGCCGAGCAGTCGGCCCGGGCGCTCGGGGTGCCGCTCATCGACACGGTCGTCACCGCCGCCGACTTCATGCGGGCGCTGCCGCGCATCGTGTGGCACCTCGACGACCCGGTCGCCGACCCGGCCCTGGTCCCGCTGTTCTTCCTGGCCGAGCGGGCCGCGCAGGACGTCACCGTCGTGCTCGGCGGCGACGGCGCCGACGAGCTCTTCGGCGGCTACCCGATCTACCGCGAGCCGCTGTCGCTGTCGACGGTGAGCCACCTGCCCGACTCGATGCGGCGCGGCCTGCGGGCCGTGTCACGGGTCATCCCGCAGGGGGTGAAGGGCAAGAGCTTCCTGGAGCGCGGCACCACCCCGATCGAGGAGCGCTACTACGGCAACGCCCGGATCTTCACCGACGAGGAGAAGGCCGCGCTGCTGCGCCACTACGAGCCCGACGTGCGCCACACCGACGTCACCGCGCCGGTGTTCAAGGAGGCCGGGGCGCTCGACGAGGTCACCACCATGCAGTACATCGACCTGTACACCTGGCTGCGCGGCGACATCCTGGTCAAGGCCGACCGGATGACGATGGCGCACTCGCTGCAGCTGCGCACCCCGTTCCTGGACCGGGCCGTGTTCGAGGTCGCCGCGGCGCTGCCCACCGAGCTCAAGGTGCCGCCGCGCTCGCAGGAGACGAAGGCGGCGCTGCGCCGGGCCCTGGCCGGGGTGGTGCCGGAGCCGATCGTGCACCGCAAGAAGCTCGGCTTCCCGGTGCCGATCCGCCCGTGGCTGCGCGGCGAGATGTACGACTGGGCGCACGGCCTGCTCGACTCCTCCGCCGCCGGCGACCTGCTCGACCTCGACGTGGTCCGCGGCCTGCTCAGGGCGCACCGCAAGAAGGAGGCCGACCACTCCCGCAAGCTCTGGACGGTGCTGGTCTTCTGCGTCTGGCACGCCGTGTTCGTCACGGGGACCATGAGGCCGGGCTATTTCCGTGGTGACCCGGGTGGTGAAACGGGCGCCGAGGCCCGTACCGGGCAGGAGAGCCGCCTCTAGCGTGATCGGCGATGCTGCTCACGTTCCGCGTTCAGAACTTCCGCTCGGTCCGCGACATCCAGGAGCTCACGCTGCTGGCCGTCCCGCCCGAGCCGCCCGGCTCCGGCCTCGTGGCGCCCCTCGTCCACGGCCCGGCGGTGCACGTCTCGCCGCTGGCCGGGGTGTTCGGCGCCAACGCGTCGGGCAAGTCGACCGTGCTGCGCGCGCTGGGTACGCTGCGTGCCCTGGCCGCGTCCGGCAGCGACGCCCGCGACGCCGCCCGCCGCTTCGACCCGTTCCGGCTCGACCCGGCGACCCGGCTGCTGCCGACCCGGTTCGAGGCGGAGGTGCTCGCCGAGGGGGTGCGCCACGTGTGGGGCTGCGCCTACAAGCAGGGCGAGGTCGTCGGCGAGTGGCTGCACGCGTACGGCGGGGACCGCCGCACGGTCTGGTACGAGCGGAACCGGTCCGGCGTGCGCACCCTGCCGCAGGCCCGGCTGGAACCGCTCGCCGTCGCGGTGGCCCGCGACCCGTCCACGACCCTGCTGGCGCTGGCCGCCGACGCCGAGCACGCCTGGCTCGCGCCGGTCGCCGCGACCCTGGCGGCGCTCACCCCGGTGCGCGTCACGCCGGGCGCCCGCCTGGTCCACGACCTCGACCACCTCGCCGCCCGGTGGAGCGATCAGCTGACCCTGCTGGTGGCCCGGGCCGGGCTCGGCATCGCCGGCGTCGACACCGGTGACGGCTCGGTCCGGCTCGTCCACGATGCCGGCCCGGACGCCCGGACCGGCGCCCGCCCGCTCGGCGCGTACGGCGAGTCCGACGGCACCATCGCCTGGCTCGACCTGCTCGCCGCGCTGCTGCCGGCCCTGGAACGCGGCGGCGTGCTGCTCGTGGACGATCTTGACGCGGTCCTGCACCCGAGCCTCGTCGCCGAGGCGCTGCGGTTGCTCGGCGACCCCCGGCTCAACCGGGCCCGCGCCCAGCTGGTCTTCGCCGCCCGGACCGTGCCGCCGACGACCGCCGAGTCGCAGCGCTGGTACGCGGTCAAGTCCGGCGGCGCCACCCGCCTGCTGCGCGAGCCCGGCGGCCCCGGCCTCAGCCCCGGCGAGCTGGCCCGCGAGCTTTGGCTGGCCAAGCGGCGTTCCGCACCGTGATACTGGCCGGATGACTGGTTACGGCGTGGTGATCGGTGAGGCGCTGATCGATCTGCTCGAATCGACGTCGGACGGTGACCTCGTCTACCGGCCCGCCGTCGGCGGCGCCCCGTTCAACGTCGCCGTCGGCATGGCCCGCCTCGGCGCCCCAGTGCACTTCCTCGGCTCGTTCGGCGACGACCCATTCGGCGCCCGCCTGCTGGACTTCCTGGACAAGACCGGCGTCGGTACGGCGGGGACCGTCACCGTCCCCGGCGTGGCCACGACCCTCGCCGTCACCACGTTCCAGGGCCACGAGCCGACGTTCCGCTTCTACGGGTCCCCGCCGTCCTACGGCCTGCTCGACGCCCCCGACGTCGACGAGTCCCTGGTCGCCGGCGCCAGCCTGCTGTACTGCGGCTCGATGTGCCTGCTCGCCCAGCCCGTGCTCGCCGCCGCCCGCCGCGCCTGGGCGGTTCGCGGCCCGGGTCCTGGCCCGGTGCGCGTGTTCGACCCCAACGTCCGCCCGACGGTCGGGCTCAACCCCGACGTCGTCGCCGAGTTCGCCGCCACCGCCGACCTGGTCAAGCTCAGCTCCGCGGACGCCACCGCGCTGTGGGGCGACTCCCCGGAGGCGGCGGCCGGCCGGCTGCTGGACCTCGGCGCCGGCGCGGTGATCGTGACCCTGGGCGCCCAGGGTGCCCTGGTGGCGCACGGTTCCGCGACGGTACTCGTGCCCGCCCCCCGCATCGCCCCGCTCGACACCACCGGCGCCGGCGACGCCACCATGGCCGGCCTGAGCTGGGGAATCCTCAGCCAGGGCCGGCCCGCCGACCTCGGCGGCTGGGCGACCCTGGCCCGCGTCGCCGTCCACGTGGCGGGCGTGGTCTGCGAGTCGCCGGGCGGCGCCGTGTCGATGCCGACGGTCGCCGACCTGCGCGCCCGGTTCGTAGACTTGGCCGTGTGACGCCCGCCCGGTTCGGCCGTTACGTGGTGGCGAGCAGGGCGACGGCCGTAGCAGTCGCCCTGCTGATCGTCGCGCTCCGGGTCGTCTACGAGTTCGGGGTCACGCCCGCCGACACCCCGGTCTGGGCCGCCGTGGCCCTGCTGCTCGCCCCCATCGTGGTGCTGAGCGCCGCGTTCATCGTCTTCGGCATCGTCTTCCGCCCGATCCACCACCCGCCCCCGGCGGCCCTGCGCGTGCGCGGCGACGCGTTCGTCGTGCCCGGCTCGCCGGTCCTGCTGGGCCGGCTCACCATGGGCTGGGCCCTGTTCGGCACCGTGTTCCTGGAGAGCGACGGCACCCTGTCGCCGACCACCCGCCTGGGCATCAACGCCGGCGCCGCGCTCGTCATCGCCTGCGCCGCGCTGCCGCTGCTACGCGGCCCCCGGATCGTGGTGAGCCCGGCGGGCCTGAGCATCCGCGCCGGCGGCCACCGCAAGCTAGGGTGGGACGACCTGGTGCGGGTGCCGATCACGCCGCTGCCGCTGACCGTCCGCGGCCCGAAGCTGGCGCTGAGCATCCGCCGCCCGGACCGCGCCGAGCCCGGCTGGCTGCTCGTGCCGCTCGACCTGCTCGCCGTCGAGCCCGTCTTCCTCGGCTCGGTCGTCGAGCACTACGTGGAGAATCCTGAGCGCCGAGCGGCGATCGGCACCCCGCAGGAGTACGCCCGTCTGACCGGCGTCTCACCCTAATCCGATGCCTTGAAGATTCACCCGAGCAGGTCACCGCGCATCTGGACCGCGCCTACGACACCGGCCCGAGCCGGGACCCTCCTCGCCGAGCTGGGCTTCGACGCCGACATCGCACGCAAGCGCATCCCCGCCCCGGTCCGCGACGAACAGGATGCCGGTCAGGCTGCCCAGCACGGCGGACGCAGTACCAGTGGTCCAGGCTACGAGTGGTAGACGTCGGCACGGTGATCGATGCGCACAACATGCACCGCGCGCGTCTTGTCATCGATTCGGTATACGACGCGGTAGGCGCCGCGCCGGGCCGAGTGATAGGCGGCCAGCTCGTTGGTCAATGGCTTGCCCACGACGTAGGGCCGCTGTAGCAGCGGTCCTAAGATGAACTCCCCGACGGCAGCGGCCACTCCGATGGGCAGGCCGATCGGGGGCCCCTCGGTCAACGATCGGCGCGCGGCCGGCGCAAGCGACAGCTTGTAGGCTTCTTCCTCAGTCACGCCGCTCCCGCTCCGCACGGGCGGCGAGCTGGCGGCGGAGCTCGCCGGCGTCGATCGCATCGCCGGCGGCGATGTCGGCCTCGGCCTGTTGGATCTGCTCCAGCGCGCCCGGAGTGGACAGCAGATCCAAGGTCTCCTCCAGCGCCTCCAAGTCGGACACGGCCATCAGGACCGCCTCCGGCCGCCCGTTACGGGTGATCACCACACGTTCATGGGTGTCGCGGACCTCGTCGAGAACAGCCGACAGCCGCGCCTTGGCATCAGCCAACGGAATCGTCGCCATGACCAGAATTCTAGTCACATCGTGCCACTTCGACAACCGCGTGGCATTCCCGGATTGCGACTGCCAACCGGGCAGTGAGCCCTGGGGTGCTACGCAAGAATGCCGGTGCCTGCTGGTACGACGGCGAGGGCCCGCCCTGCCTGCGGAGAACGCACCCCGTGAGCCCGCCGATCAGGGCGCCCGGCAGTCGACTCCACCACCTACACGTGCACCTCGATGACTGCGAGGCGAACTCGTACAGTACGAACCCGGTTGTCTCGCGCCCATGAGGGAGCGTCGAGGGCAAGCCGTTTGCAAGCCGCCCCGGCCATCCTGTCAACGTGACCGCTTTGCTGTTGGTGCGCCGGGTGCCCCCGGGCCGCTTGGACCTCACCCGTGCGACCGCGCAGCAGTGGAACGACGGCCTCGCCCGCGATGCGGCGCTGCAGTGGTGGGAGCTCGTCGACCCGGCCGCCGAGGACGGCCACCCCGCCGCCGCCCTCGCCGCCGTCCGCCCCGGCCCGGACGTCGTCCGGCTGGCCGGGGTGGCCTCGCCGCCCGGCCGGCGCGACCGCGCCGTGCAGGTACTGATGGCCCTGGTGGATGCCCTGCGGGCCACCTCGGCCCGCACCCTCGAGGCGGCGCCGTCCGCCGAACTCCTCGGCATTCTGCGCGACGCGGGTTTCCGCGCGGCCGGGGACGGCCGGGAGGTCGTCGAGCTGTAAACGTTGGTACCGCGGCGCCACGCCCGCCTGCACGCCGGGCACGTGTCCGGCGCGCAGGCGCATCATCGAAGCGCTAGACGGGGGCCAGGAACTCCAGCCGGTTGCCGTGCGGGTCGAAGGTGTGGAACCGGCGATGCCCCGGCAGCTCGTCACTCCACGTGAGCTCGTAGCCGGCGGCAGACAGGCGGGCGGCCAGGCCGTCCAGGTCGGGCCACAGCAGGCCGGGGTGGGCCTTGCGGGCGGGTGCGAAGGGCTCCTCGACGCTCAGGTGCAGCTCGATGCCCTGGCCCTTGAACCAGCACCCGCCGCGGACGGCGAGCGCCGGCGGCTTGGCGACCTCGGCCAGGCCGAGCAGGTCCGCGTAGAACGCGCGGCAGGCCGGCTCAGAGCCTGCCGGACAGGTGATCTGAACGTGGTGAATCATGGCTCACAGCTTGATACAACCTTGCCTATTTAACAAGACGGACGTACGGTTTTCTTGACACCCCGAACCCCGCGGCTTCGGTCGGCGCGCGCTGGGGAAGACTGGCATACGGGAAACACGAACTTGACGGAAGAGGAGCACACGCCGTGGCGAGCCTCGACTCCTTCGGAGCAAAGAGCCAGCTGAGCGTCGGTGACGCCAGCTACGAGATTTACCGGATCGGCAAGGTCGAGGGCGCCGGGCGGTTGCCGTACAGCCTGAAGATCCTGCTGGAGAACCTGCTGCGGACCGAGGACGGCGCGAACATCACCGCCGAGCACATCCGCGCGCTCGGCGGATGGGACGCCTCGGCCGAGCCCAGCGTGGAGATCCAGTTCACCCCCGCGCGGGTGCTGATGCAGGACTTCACCGGCGTACCGTGCGTGGTCGACCTGGCCACCATGCGCGAGGCGGTCGTGGAGCTCGGCGGCGACCCCAAGCGCGTCAACCCGCTCGCGCCGGCCGAGCTGGTCATCGACCACTCCGTCATCGCCGACCTGTTCGGCCGCCCGGACGCCTTCGAGCGCAACGTCGAACTGGAGTACGGCCGCAACCGGGAGCGCTACCAGTTCCTGCGCTGGGGCCAGACCGCGTTCAACGAGTTCAAGGTCGTGCCGCCGGGCACCGGCATCGTGCACCAGGTCAACATCGAGTACCTCGCCCGGGTGATCATGGCGCGCGGCGGCCAGGCCTACCCGGACACGGTCGTGGGCACCGACTCGCACACCACGATGGTCAACGGGCTGGGTGTGCTCGGCTGGGGCGTCGGCGGCATCGAGGCCGAGGCCGCGATGCTCGGCCAGCCGGTGTCGATGCTGATCCCGCGGGTCGTGGGCTTCAAGCTCTCCGGCGAGCTGCCGGAGGGCACCACCGCCACCGACCTGGTGCTGGTCATCACCGAGATGCTGCGCAAGCACGGCGTGGTCGGCAAGTTCGTGGAGTTCTACGGGCCGGGTGTGAGCGCGGTGCCGCTGGCCAACCGGGCCACGATCGGCAACATGAGCCCGGAGTACGGCTCGACGGTCGCGATCTTCCCGATCGACGACGAGACCATCAAGTACCTGAAGCTGACCGGCCGCGACGAGGCGCAGGTCGCCCTGGTCGAGGCCTACGCCAAGGAGCAGGGCCTCTGGCACGACCCGGCCGCGGAGCCGGACTACTCCGAGCGCCTCGAGCTCGACCTGAGCTCGATCGAGCCGTCGCTGGCCGGTCCGAAGCGGCCCCAGGACCGGGTGCCGCTCAAGACCGCGAAGCCGCTGTTCCGTTCGGTGCTGAAGGACTACGTCGGCGACGGCGTGGAGGGCCCGGCCGACGAGGCCAGCGCCGAGTCGTTCCCGGCCAGCGACCCGCCGGCCAACCACCTGGTGAGCGACGGCGACCGCCCGCACGAGCTGGTCTCGGCGGCCGCCGGGTCGAACGGCCGGTTGTCCAAGCCGGTGCGGGTCGAGGACTACGAGCTCGACCACGGCGCGGTCGTCATCGCCGCGATCACGTCCTGCACCAACACGTCCAACCCGCAGGTCATGATCGGCGCGGCGCTGCTGGCCCGCAACGCCGTGGAGAAGGGCCTGACCCGCAAGCCGTGGGTGAAGACCACCCTGGCCCCGGGCTCGAAGGTGGTCACCGACTACTACGAACGGGCCGGCCTCACCCCCTACCTCGACAAGCTCGGCTTCAACCTGGTCGGCTACGGCTGCACCACCTGCATCGGCAACTCCGGCCCGCTGCCGGAGCCGATCAGCGCGGCGGTCAACGAGCACGACCTCACCGTCGTGTCGGTGCTGTCGGGCAACCGCAACTTCGAGGGCCGGATCAACCCGGACGTCAAGATGAACTACCTGGCCTCGCCGCCGCTGGTGGTCGCCTACGCGCTGGCCGGGACGATGGACGTCGACCTGACCAACGACCCGCTGGGCATCGGCTCCGACGGGCAGCCGGTCTACCTGCGCGACATCTGGCCGGACACGAAGGAGATCGAGGACACCATCGCCGCGGCCATCGGCGCCGATCTGTTCTCGACCCGCTACGCCGACGTGTTCGCCGGCGACGAGCAGTGGCGATCGCTGCCGACCCCGACCGGCGACACCTTCGACTGGGCGGGCGACTCCACCTACGTGCGCAAGCCCCCGTACTTCGAGGGCATGGCCACGCAGCCGGCCCCGGTGAGCGACATCGCCGGCGCCCGGGTGCTGGCGAAGCTCGGCGACTCGGTCACCACGGACCACATCTCGCCGGCCGGCTCCATCAAGGCCGACTCCCCCGCCGGGAAGTACCTCGCCGAGCACGGCGTGGAGCGCAAGGACTTCAACTCCTACGGCTCCCGGCGCGGCAACCACGAGGTGATGATCCGCGGCACGTTCGCCAACATCCGGCTGCGCAACCAGCTCGCGCCGGGCACCGAGGGCGGCGTGACGGTCAACCACCTCACCGGCGAGCAGACCACCATCTACGACGCCTCGGTCGCCTACGCCGAGACCGGCGTGCCGCTGGTGATCCTGGCCGGCAAGGAGTACGGCTCCGGCTCCTCGCGCGACTGGGCGGCGAAGGGCACCGCGCTGCTGGGCGTGCGGGCCGTGATCGCCGAGTCCTACGAGCGCATCCACCGCTCCAACCTCATCGGCATGGGCGTGCTCCCGCTGCAGTTCCCGCAGGGTGAGTCGGCCGACTCGCTGGGCCTGTCCGGCACGGAGACGTTCACGATCACCGGGGTCGAGCGGCTCAACGAGGGTTCCACCCCGCGCACGGTGAAGGTGAGCACCGACACCGGCATCGAGTTCGACGCGGTCGTGCGCATCGACACCCCCGGCGAGGCGGACTACTACCGCCACGGCGGCATCCTGCAGTACGTGCTGCGCAAGATGATCGAGGCGTAACCCGCTCCGGTCGCCAGGCGGCGGCGGGCGTCCACCTCGGACGCCCGCCGCTCGCTATTTGGCCGCGGGAATGCCGAACCGGTACACCTTGGCGTTCTTGTCGTCGAACAGCACCATCGAGTCGTCGCTGACCGAGACGTCCAGCAGCAGGGTGGGCACCTGGCCGGAGCCGACCGGCTTGCCGTCGAGGGTGTAGACGCAGGCCATCCAGGTGCTCGTGCCCGGCTTGATGGTTTCGATGACCACTTTGTTGCCGTAGCCGGCCTGAACGTTGCGGGCGGGCAGGCCCTGGCCCAGTGGGGTCTGGTCGTTGCCGTTCGCCGGGTCGAGCACGGCCGCGTCGCCGATGGTGGTGAACACGCCGTGGCCGCCGACGAGCTTGCCGTCCAGCACGTACCAGTTCGGCTTCTCGGTGCCGGAGATGACGCCGCCGCGGTCGCGGATCGAGATCTTGGTCCACTTCGTCTGGCCCTCGGCGGTGTCGATGGCGATCAGCACGTCCTTGCCGGAGGTCTGCTTGCCCGCGACGCAGACGAGCTTCTCGCCGCACGGGCGCAGGTCGTCGATCGTGGTGCCGGCGACCGACTTGTACTCCCAGGCCTTGCTCCAGTCCGAGATCTTGTACGCCACGACGTTGCCGTCCGCCTCGGGCTTGAACATCGCCAGGTCGTTGTAGACCAGCCAGGATTTGGCACCGGAGTCCTTGCTGATGGTGCCGCTGGAGCGCTGCTTGCCGGTGTTGAGGTCGATGGTGGCGGCCTTGGTGTCGCTCATCAGCTGCACGGCGCTGCCGGCGTCGGCGGACAGCGACTCCTGGAACGGCACTTGGCCGGCGAAGTTGAGCTGGTAGGTGGGCACCCGCAGGTCGGTCGGGGCATTGGTGCCCGGCCAGCGCACCGATGGCTTCGCGCCGCGATCGCCGCCCATGCGGTGACCGTTGGGGTCGCCGGGGCTGCTCCACTTGACCGAGCCGTCGGCGAGGTTGACCCGCTCGATCGCGGGCTTCTTCCAGTCACGATTCTCGATGATCGCGTCAGTGCCGATGTAGACCATGTCGATGCGGCTGCCCCACTCCTTGGTCCACTTGGCGGTGTGGGTGGCGAGATCGATGACCGAGCGGGACGCCTTCTTGCCGTCGCCGCCGGCCTTGGCGTCGTTCTCACCATCGACGAGCAGCAGGTTGCCCACGACGGTCAGGCGGACCTTCGCCGGCTCCATCTGCAACTGCACGGTCCAGGACTGGCTGCCGGTGGTCTCGTAGGCGGCCACCACCGTGGTGCCGGTGCTGACCTGGGCGGTGTAGATGCTGCCGTTGCCGGCCACGGCGGCGATCGCCCCGTCGGAGCTGAGCTGGATCGGCGTGCCTGCCTTGAGCCGGTCGACCTGCCCCGGCCCGTCGGTGCTGTCGAACCCGGGGATGCCGTTCTTCACCGACTGGACCTGGTCGCCGACCCAGGTGAAGATCTTGTTGCCGCCCCACACGCACGAGCCGATGATGGCCAGCACGATGACCAGCGCGATCCACGGCCCGGTGCGCCGCCGCGACCGCACCACCGGCGGGGTCGGCCCGTAAGCGGGCGGGGCCATGGCCGGCGCCGCCATCCCGGCCTGGGCCATCCCGGTCTGAGGCAACCCCGGTTGGGCCGGTGGGTTGACCGGGCGCTGGGGGGACAGCGGCGGCTGGCCGCCGGGTGGGACGCCGGGCGAGGCGGGCGCGACCGGAAGCGTCGTCGAGGCCATGCTCGAGGCTGGGCCGGCCGGCGAGCCATAGCCGCCCGGGGAAGTCGGCGCGCCCGGCACGCCGGAGACCGGGACCGCAAAGCCGCCGGAAACGGGGTAGGACGGGCCGGAAGCGAAGGCCGAGGGGGAGACGGGCGTGCCCGGGACCGGGCGCGGGCGTGGCGCCGGCGGGGCGTCGAACTGCTGTTGCGGCGAGGCGCCCACGGCGAGCATGCCGCCGTAGGCGACCGGGAGCTCGGGCTGCTCGGGCACGACCGGGGCGACCCCGAACCGGGTGTGCAGGCGGCTGGCGACCAGCGGGATGCGGCTGGAGCCGCCGACGAGGAAGATGCCGGCGAGCTGGCGCACGTCGACCCCGGCGCGCTCCAGCACCCGGCGGGTCTCGTCGACGGCGCGGTCGATGAGCGGCCCGGCGACCCGATCGAGCTCCTCGCGGGTCAGGTGCAGCGCCTCGTCGGTGCCGGGCAGGTGCACGGGGGCGGAGGCGGACCGCGACAGCATCTCCTTGGCCGCACGGACCTCGCTCCACAGCTCCCGCCGGTCGCGGTGGGCGGCGGTGCTGTCCGGGTTGGACAGCCGCTGCCACAGCTCCGGGTTGCGCAGGTGGATCAGCTGACCCAGGTGCCCGACGAGGGCCGCGTCGATGTCGACGCCGCCGAGGTCGTCGAGGCCGCCGAGGCCGAGCACGCGCAGCCCGTCGAACTCGCGACGCACCACCGACACGTCCAGGGTGCCGCCGCCGAAGTCGAACACGGCGAGGGACTGCAGCGGGGCGACCTGGTGGCCGAGCACGCGCAGGCAGTAGGTGGCGGCGGCGATCGGCTCGTCGACGAGCACGACCGGGCCGAGGTTGGCCGCGCGGGCGGCCTCCAGCAGCACGCCCCGCCGCTGGCCGCCCCAGTCGGCGGGGCAGGTGAGCACGGTCGAGCCGACCGGGTTGACGCCGGCCTGCAGCGACTCCTCGGCGGCGCGGCGCAGCAGGGAGGCCAGCATCTCCACGACGGTGACCTCGGCCTGGCCGAGCAGGACCGAGCCGGCGTCGACGCTGCGCTTCGGATATGGCTCGAAACGCTCCGGCGCGAGCTGGGAGCGCCGCTCGGCGTCGCGGCCCACGGTCAAGCGGCCCTGCTCATCGGCGTAGATGCCCGACGGCATGACGGGCGAGCCGTCGAACAGCAGCGCCCGGGGCGCCTCCTCGCCGCGGTGCACGACCGCGACGGTGTGGCAGGTGCCGAGATCGATCGCGAGACGATGGGTCGGGGTCGGCCCCACGCGCTCACCTCCAAAGACCCCCGGATGCTACGGCAGCGGTACGACAATTCCGATCGACGGCTGGGGTAGACAAGAAACCTGACATTCGAGGAGGCGACCCGATGCGCGCGGTGGTGTTCGAGGAGTTCGGCGATCGTTCGGTGCTGCAGGTGCGGGACCGCCCCGACCCGGCGCCCGACCCGGGCCAGGCCCTGGTGCTGGTCGGCGCCAGCGGGGTCAACTACATGGACGTGTACCAGCGCAGCGGCATCTACCAGGTGCCGCTGCCGGCCCCGCTGGGCAGCGAGGGCGCGGGCACGGTCCTGCGGCTGGGCGACGGCGTGCGGGGCATCGCGCCCGGCGACCGGGTGGCGTGGACCGGCGTGCCGGGCAGCCACGCCCAGCAGGCGCTCGTGCCGGCCGAGCGGCTGGTGCCGGTGCCGCAGGAGATCTCGACCGAGCAGGCGGCCGCGGTACTGCTGCAGGGGCTCACCGCCCACTACCTCACGCACGACTCCTTCGCGGTGCGCCCCGGCGCCACGGTCCTGGTGCACGCCGCGGCCGGGGGCATGGGCCAGCTACTCACCCGGATCGTCACGCACCTCGGCGGCCGGGTGGTCGCGACCGCCTCGACGCCGGACAAGCGGGCCCTGGCGGAGGCGGCGGGTGCGGTACGCGCGGTGGAATACTCCGCGGCCCTCGACGCGGTGCGCGAGCTGACCGGCGGCGCCGGGGTGGACGCGGTCTACGACGGGGTTGGCGCGGACACCTTCGACACCAGCCTGCAGGCCCTGCGCCCGCGCGGCACCCTGGTGCTCTTCGGCGCGGCCAGCGGAAAGGTCCCGCCGTTCGACCCGCTGCGCCTGATGGCCGGCTCGTATTTCCTCACCCGCCCGACCCTGATCCATTTCATCGCCACCCGGGCGGAATTGCTGGAACGCTCCGAAACGCTCTTCCGGTGGGTGGCCGACGGCGTTGTCGACGCCGCCATCACCGGCCGCTATCCGCTGGACGAGGTCGCCGACGCATACGACGCGCTGGAGGGTCGCCGGAGCACGGGAAAGCTGCTCATCATTCCCTGACGGCGATCTTGCGGACACCCGCACCGCGACGGCCCGCCCGGCCACGAAGCCGGGCGGGCCGCGGCCCCGTCAGCGCACCCCGGCGTCGTGCAGCAGCTCGCCGATCAGCAGCTCCGGGTCGACGGGCAACCCCTTGCCGGTGAACCAGCGCGCCACGTTGGTGACGTCGCGGGCCAGGAAGGCGGTGCCGTTCGGGTTGACCACCACGTCGACGATCTGCGGCAGGTCGATGAGCACCAGGCGCTCACCGTCCACCAGCAGGTTGTACGGCGACAGGTCCCCGTGCGCCAGCCCCGCCCGCGCCAGGACGCGCAGTGCGTCGGCGAGCTGCCGCCACAGGCTCTCCAGCGCCTCCCGGTCGGGACGGGTCTGGGCCAGGCGGGGTGCCGCGGTGCCGTCCGGCGCGCCGACGAACTCGAGCATGAGCTCGGTTCCCAGCAGCTGCACCGGATACGGCACGGCGACGCCGAGCTGCCACAGGTCTGCCAGCGCGGCGAACTCGGCCGCCGCCCACTGGCCGGCGATCGCCTCCCGGCCGAACCCGGTGCGCCCGGCCATGGCGCGGGTGACCCGGGAAGCGCGGACGCGGCGGCCCTCGAGGTATCCGGCGTCGCGGTGGAACATCCGGTGCTCGGCCGCCCGGTACCGCTTGGCGGCGAGCAGCATCCGCCGGTCGGTGCCGGGCACGCCGCGCTCCACGAGGTGAACGTCGGCCTCCTTGCCGGTCTTAAGCACGCCGCGGTCGACGTCGCGGGCACCGAGGTCGGTGACCACCCAGTCGGGGACGGGCTCCGGGCCGTGCTGGACGCCGGGCGAGTCCCAGCTGGTCCACTCGCCCTCGCTGGCCTCGCCGGCCGGCTCGTCGGCGGCGTCCCAGGCGGCGTCGAAGTCGTGGGAGAGGCGCTTCAGGAAGGTCGGGTCGTCGTCGTCGAAGCGACGACGGCGGGGTGCATCGAAGTGTTGGTCGCGCAACGCGAGTTCTCCTGAGTCAACAGAAAAGGAATCGGTCCGGGCATGCGGAAGCGCGCCGTGACGGCAGCCATGCGTACCAACCCCCTCTCGACTCGAAGCTCAGCTCACCATGGGTACTGGAGGAAAATGGCGCAACCGGATTACCAGCGCGAGGCCATGACCTCGGCGATCGCGGCGATCACGCCGTCGGCGGTGCGGGTCGGCGCGTAGCGCCGCTCGCTCCAGCGGCGGCCCCGGTGCAGCCAGACGCTGTGCACGCCGGCCGCGTCCGCGCCGCCGATGTCCGCCTCGGGGCTGTCGCCGATGAGCCAGGCGCCGCCGAGGCGCATCCGCGCCCGCTCCGCGGCGATGGCGAAGATGCGCGGGTTGGGCTTGCGCACCCCGGCCTCCTCGGAGATGACCCAGTCGGCGAGGTAGCGATCGAGGCCGGTCTTTCTGAGCTTCTCCTCCTGCGTTCGCGCCTCGCCGTTGGTCACGACCACCGGCACCCAGCCGGAGTCCTCGGCGATGGCGAGCGCGCAGGCGGTCATCGGGTCGAGCCGGATCCGCTCCATGATCGCGCGGTGGATCTCCTCGACGAGGTCCAGCGCGCTGCACCGCAGGCCGTAGCGCTTGCGCAGCGCCTCGGCGACGTCCCAGACCGAGCCAATGCCGTCGGCGTCGACGGCCAGCAGCCAGTCGATGTCGTACTCGGGCGCGCCGAGCCGCCCGAGGAACTCGCCCGCCCACGCGCGGAACGCCCCGGCCCTGTCTAGCAGCGTGTCGTCCAGGCTGAGCAACAACAGGGGCACGCGGGCAGGGTACGTGACCAAATAGACATCGAACAGATCCTCATTTTCGCTCGGACGGGCGCCGGCCTCGACAAACCACCGCAAACGCGACCAAGCAGATGCGAGAAATATGCTCGCAACGCCCCAGTATGCAAACCGTATGTACGGCTTGCATAATCGACCCTGTGCCGAGGGTGAGCCAGAACCAGCTCGATGCGCGCCGGAACGAGATCCTCACCGGCGCCCGGACCTGTTTCGCCCGCCACGGCTACGAGGGCGCGACCGTGCGGCGGCTCGAGGAGGAGATCGGCCTCTCCCGCGGGGCGATCTTCCACCACTTCCGCGACAAGGAATCGCTCTTCCTGGCCGTCGCCGAGGACGACGCCGCCACCATGGTAGCCACCGTCGCCGAGCACGGTCTCGTGCAGGTCATGCGCGACCTGCTCAGCGCCGCCTCCACCGCGGCGTCCGACACCGGCGAGCCCGACGTGACCGGCTGGCTCGGCAGCCAGCTCGAGGTCTCCCGGCGGCTGCGCACCGACCCCGAGTTCGCCAAGCGCTGGGCCGCCCGCTCCGAGGCCGTCGCCGCCGCCACCCGCGAGCGCCTGCAGCGCCAGCTCGAGGCCGGCGTGCTGCGCGCCGACGTGCCGATCGGCATCCTCGCGCAGTTCCTCGAGCTCGCCTACGACGGGCTCGTGCTGCACCTGGCCACCGGCCGGCCCGTGCAGGACCTGGAGGCCGTGCTCAACCTCGTGGAGGCGGCCGTGCGGCGCAGGTGAGCCCCGCCATCCACCACAAGGTTTCCTCAAGTGTCCAAACGGTGACATGCCGCGCTCGACACCCGCGCCCACACTGAGCCCATGACGACATCGATCGTGGCGGGGCCGGGCGACACCTGGGGGATCCCGGGCCCGCAGTTCCTGTGGCTCTACTTCGGCCTCGCCGCCGTTGCGATCATCGGCGTGCTCATCTGGCGGCGCACGTACACCGCCGGCCCGTCGCTGCGCAACGCCCGCGACCTCACCGCAACCCAGGCCGCGCTGATCAACGGGGATCGCCGGCTCGCCGTCTACAGCTCCCTCGCCGCGCTGCGCGCCGCCGGCTCCATCGAGAGCGACAAGCGCGGCTACCTGCGCCAGGTCGCCCACCCCCCGACCGGCGCCTCCGAGCTGGACCGGGCCGTGTACGCGGTCACCCGCAACGGCATCACCACCACCGGCGTGCAGACGCACCACAGCGTGCGCGAGGTGCTCGACCGCAGCGAGGCCGAGCTGGCCCGCGACGGCTGGATCCTCGACGACCAGGCCCGCCGCGCGGTGCGGATGGGCGCCCTGGTCGTCTTCGCCGTCCTCGCGATCGGCATCGCCCGCCTGTTCGCCGGCATCAGCAACGACAAACCGGTCGGCAACCTCGTCCTGCTGCTCATCCCCGTCGGCATCGCCTCGTTCGCGCTGCTGTCCGTGCGGCGCGTCTCCGGCGCCGGCAAGCGAATCCTCACCAAGATGCGGCGCGACGTACGGCACCTCTCGCCGAGCCAGAAGCCGTCCTGGACCACGTACGGCCCGCAGGCCGCGG
The DNA here is from genome assembly GCF_040300025.1 of Dactylosporangium sp. NPDC000555. NCBI lineage: Bacteria > Bacillati > Actinomycetota > Actinomycetes > Micromonosporales > Micromonosporaceae > Dactylosporangium > Dactylosporangium sp. NPDC000555. The sequence goes on from NZ_JBEPDB010000034.1 coordinate 21,974, forward strand.
CGCTGAGCGTCGGGCTCTTCGGTGTCGGCGCGTTCTGGCTGGCCGACCCGGCCTTCGCCCAGGCGGCCGAGCTGCAGCGCCACGTCGCCCAGACCGGCCTGTCCTCGTCGTCGGACTCCGGCAGTACCTGCTCCTCGTCCTCCAGCTGCTCGTCGTCCTCCAGCGACTCCGGCGGCTCGAGCTGCGGCGGTGGCGGCGGATGTGGCGGATGACGACCTCCGCCCACGGCGTCGGCATCGGCTGGCGCCCCGAGATCGCCGGTTACGTGGCCGGCCTGCCCGGTCTGCGGTTCACCGAGGTTGTCGCCGAGTCCCTGCACACGCACGCGCCCCTGCCCGACGGCCTCGCCGAGCTCGTCGGGCGCGGGGTCCGCGTGATCCCCCACGGCGTCAAGCTCTCGCTCGGCGGCGCCGAGCCGGTCTCCGACGAGCGCGCCGCGCACCTGCACCGCTGCGCCGAGTTGCTCGGCGCCCCGCTCGTCAGCGAGCACATCGCGTTCGTGCGGGCCGGCGACCTGGAGGCGGGCCACCTGCTGCCGGTCCCCCGCACCCGCGAGGCGGTCGACGCGATCGTCGCCAACGTGCGGCGCACGCAGGCGGCCCTCGGCGGGGTGCCGCTCGCCCTGGAGCCGATCGCGGCCCTGTTCGACTGGCCCGGCCCGGAGCTCACCGAGGGCCAGTTCCTCACCGAGATCCTCGACCGCACCGGCTGCGGGCTGCTGCTCGACATCGCCAACGTGTACGCCAACGCCCGCAACCGCGGCGAGCCCCCGGCCGCGCTGCTCGACGAGCTGCCGCTGGAGCGCATCGCGTACGTCCACGTCGCCGGGGGCGTGCAGCAGGGCGGCTACTACCACGACACGCACACCGACCCGATGCCGCCGGAGGTCCTGGCCCTGGTCAAGGAGCTCTGCGCGCGCACCCCGCGCTCATGCTCGAGCGCGACGGCGACTACCCGCCGGCGTCCGCCCTGACCGCCGAGCTCGACGCGATCGCCGCCGCGGCGGGTTGGCCGGCGATCACGTGACCCCGCCCCCGGATCTCGCGGCCCGGCAGCGGGCGCTGGTGGCCGCGCTGGTCGCCGGCGGCGAGGTGCCCGCCGGTTTCGATGCCGCGGCGGTACGGGCGACGACCGCCGCCCTCCGTCGCAAACGGGCCGGCGAGGTGGCCGCCCGGTGGCCGTTTCTCGCCGCGTCCTACGGCGACGCGTGGGTGCCGGCGTTCGCCGCGTGGGCCGCGGGCCGCCCGCCGAACGGCTCGCTGCGCGACGGCTGGGACTTCGCGCGCTCGGCCGGCGACGCCCTGCCCGACCTGGCCCGCGAGGAACTGGCCGCGCGCGAGGCGGACTACGCGTACGACGGCGAAACGGCCCCCGTCCCCCGCCGTCGCGGCCTCCTGTCCCGCCGCCGCCGCTGACTGCTCCGGGTCTCGCCCCCGGCCCCTGCTCACCCGCGGTTTGGCTTCCTAGGAGGCTAGGTCGTGGGCATGGCAGCCCTTCGCCCGATCCGCGCGAACGTCAGGATCCAAACGACTGCGGAGGCCCGGCCGGTCCGGCCGGCAGAACCAGAACGACCCGCCACGATGTCGCGATCCGGACGCCGGGACGCCGGCCGTGATCGACCGCCGCAGATCGAACGGACCCGAACGACAGGAACCCGACGATCTGTGCCGCCGTGTATCAGGGGCGTCGGGCCGGCCCTCTACTCAGCGAATCGGCGCCGCCCGTGCAGCAGCAGCGGCGCCCACACGGGGACGGAGACCTCCATGAAGCCATGCCAACGCCGCAGACCGGGCGCTGGAACCGCGAACGGGCCCGCCGACGACGCGCATAAGGGCCGCATGTGGCCCGCCATCCCATGAGCGCCGCCGCCGACGCCGACGAGGCGCTGCTGGCCGAGCTGCGCCGGGTGGCCGCGCTGGCCGATCCGATGCCGCCCTGCCGATGTCGCCGCGCGGCGCCCCCGCCCCGGCGGCCCGATACGCCCGGCGGCACGACCCGGCCGGCCGCGCCGACCCCGCGCCGCTCGCCGCCGGGAGCGTGACGCCTGGCCCGGGAAACATGGCGTAACGCCCGATTTGCGCGTTTCGACGAAGGGCGTCGATTCGCGGGTGTCGCTGCCAACCTTGCCCACCTTACGTGACGCCATCAGTACGTCAGGTCCGCTTCGATCCCACGGGGGAACGATGAAACTCGCACTGTGTATCGGGATCAACGACTATCCCGGCACCGAGAACGACCTCACCGGCTGCCGCAACGACGCCGACGACTGGGCCGCCGCGCTGATCGCCCGCGGCTTCGACACCCGTCGCCTCATCGACAGCGCCGCGTCGGGTGCCGCGATCCGCGCCGGCATCCACGATCTGCTGAGCCGCTCGGCCGACGGCGACGCGGTCGTCATCACGTACTCCGGCCACGGCACCTGGGTCCCGGACGAGGACGGCGACGAGCCCGACCACCGCGACGAGGCGCTGTGCCCGTACGACATCGCTGCGAACGGCCCGCTGCTCGACGACGAGCTGCACGAGCTGTTCGCCCTGGCCGCCCCGGGCGTGCGCACGGTACTGATCTCCGACTCCTGCCACTCCGGCACCCTGACCAGGCTCAACCACCCGATCGGCGACCGCCCCGGCCGGACCCGGTTCCTGCCGCCGTCGACGTTCCTGACCTCGCGGCAGCGCCTGCGCGCCTCGCTGACGACCGGCCCGAGCACGTCCCGGAACCAGGCCTCGACCACGGTGCTGCTCGCCGGCTGCCGCGACGCCGAGTACTCCTACGACGCCTCCTTCGACGGCCGCCCGAACGGCGCCTTCACCTACGTGGCGCTGTCGTCGCTGGCCGCCCTGCCGGGGTCCGCGACCTACCGCGACTGGCTGCACGCCATCCGAGGCCGGCTCCCCAGCCAGGACTACCCGCAGACCCCGGTGCTGCAGGCCACCAGGGCCCAGCTGGCCTGGCCGGTCCTGACCTGACGGCCGTCACGACCACCTGGTCAACGAGGCGGGCTTCCCCGGCGCCGGTGCCCGGCACAGGAGTGTCACGGCGCCGGAACCGGGGGAACCGCCGGGACTGCCGGGGCCGGGGAAGACCGGGGGACGGACGGGTGGGCCAGCGGGGAATCGACGACGGCGAACTGGGTGCGATACAGCTCGGCGTAGAGGCCGCCGGCCGTGACCAGTTCATCGTGGGTGCCGCGCTCCACGATGCGGCCCGCGTCGACGACCAGGATCTGGTCGGCGTCGCGGATCGTCGACAGGCGGTGGGCGATCACCAGGGCGGTGCGGCCGGTCAGGGCCTCGGACAGCGCGCGCTGCACGGCGGCCTCCGACTCGGAGTCCAGGTGGGCGGTGGCCTCGTCGAGGATGACGATCGACGGGGCCTTGAGCAGCAGCCGGGCGATCGCGATCCGCTGCTTCTCGCCGCCCGAGAAGCGGTATCCGCGCTCGCCCACGACCGTGTCCAGGCCGTCGGGCAGGGACTCGACGAGCTCGCCGACCTGGGCGCGGCGCAGCGCCGTCCACAGCTCGTCGTCGGTGGCGCCGGGCTTGGCGTATCGCAGGTTTTCCGCGATCGTCTCGTGGAACAGGTGCGAGTCCTGCGTGACGACGCCGATGGTGTCGCGCAGCGACTGCAGGGTCGCGTCGCGCACGTCGATGCCGCCGATGAGGACCGCGCCCGAGGTCGCGTCGTAGACGCGCGGCAGGAGCATCGCGGTCGTGGACTTGCCGGCGCCGGACGGGCCGACGAGGGCGACCATCTGACCGGGGGCGACGGAGAACGTGACGCCGCGCAGCACCTCCTCGGTAACCGTGCGATCGAGGCCGGCGACGTCCTCGAGCGAGGCCAGCGAGACCTCCGCGGCGCTGGGGTAGCGGAAGTGCACGTCGCGGAACTCGACGGTGGCCGCGCCCTTGGGCACCTCGCGCGCGTCGGGGCGCTCGGCGATCGACGGGGCGAGGTCGAGGACCTCGAAGACGCGCTCGAAGCTCACCAGCGCGCTCATCACGTCGACCCGCACGTTGGACAGTGCGGTGAGCGGCCCGTAGAGCCGGGTGAGCAGCAGGGCCAGGGCGACGACCGTGCCGGCGGTGAGGCTGCCGCCCACGGCGAGCCAGCCGCCGAGGCCGTAGGTGAGCGCCTGAGCCAGCGAGGCGACCAGCAGCATGCTCACGAAGAAGACGCGGCTGTACATCGCGGTCTGGATGCCGATGTCGCGGACCCGCCCGGCCCGCTCGGCGAAGCGCTCGGCCTCGTCGTCGGGGCGGCCGAAGAGCTTCACGAGCAGGGCGCCGGCGACCCCGAAGCGCTCGGTCATGGTGGCGTTCATCTTCGCGTCGAGCTGGTATGCCTCGCGGGTGATGGCGGCCAGGCGCCGGCCGACCCGGCGGGCCGGCAGGATGAACAGCGGGAGCATCACGAGCGACAGCAGCGTGATCTGCCACGACAGGGTGAGCATCACCGCGGCGGTGAGCACCAGCTGGATGACGTTGCTGACCACCCCGGACAGGGTCGAGGTGAACGCGCGCTGGGCGCCCTGCACGTCGTTGTTGAGCCGGCTGACCAGCGCCCCGGTCTGGGTGCGGGTGAAGAACTGCAACGGCATGCGCTGGACGTGGTCATACACGAGCCGGCGCAGCGCCAGGATGATGCCCTCGCCGATGCGCGCCGAATACCACCGCTGGACCAGCGACAGCAGCGCGTCGACGACGGCGAGGCCACCGATGAGCAGCGCGACCCGCACGACCGCCGTGCCGGCGCCGGGTCCGCCAATATTGATCTTGTTGATGACGTCGCCGGCGAGATAGGGCGTGGCGACCCCGGTCGCGGCCCCGAACACGACGGTGACCAGGAAGACCGCGATGTCGCGCCGATAGGGCCGGGCGAAGCGCATGATCCGCCGGGTGGTGTCCCGCCCGAGCCGCTTCCCGGCGAGCTCGTCGGCCTTGCGCAGCGCACGCAAGGTCTCCCAACCCGCCATGCCGCTCATGGGCGAGGACATGCCACACACCTCCGGAAGCCAGTCGTACCTGCCGGGCTAAGTGTGCCCGGCAGGTACGACAACTTTTCGGGGGCGGCGTAGCTTCCCGATGGCGCGCGGGCCCTTGCGCCTACTCGCCGAGTCCCGAAAGGTCCGCGATCCGGCGCAGCTGCGCGGCGCGCTCCGCCGCCTCCTGCTGCGCGAACGTGTGCGCCGCGGCCTGCCCGATCAGGGCCTTGATCTCGATCACCGCGTCGCGCGGGCCGGCGAGGACGGCCGCCGCGAGATCCCGGGTGGCCTCGTCGAGCTCGGCACGCCCTACCACGACATTGGCCAGGCCGATCTGTGCGGCCTCGGCGGCCTGCACGCGGCGGCCGGTGACGCACAGCTCGAGCGCCCGGGCGTAGCCGACGAGCTCCACCAGCCGCTTGGTGCCGCCGAGGTCGGGCACGAGGCCGAGCTTGATCTCGGCCATGCTGAACGAGACGTCCTCGGCCACGACCCGGAAGTCGCAGGCGAGGGCCAGCTGGAAGCCGGCGCCGATCGCGTGCCCCTGCACGGCGGCGACGGAGATGAGCGACGGCCGGCGCAGCCAGGAGAAGGCCTCCTGGTATGCGGCGATCTGCGCGTCGCCGCCGGGCGAGGTCGCGAGCGCGCCGAGGTTCTTCGCCGCGGCCGCGGTGTCGAGGCCGGAGGAGAAGGCCCGCCCCTCGCCGCGCACGATGACCACCCGCACGTCGCCCGGTAGCGAGCGCCCGAACTCACGCAGGGCCGCCCAGAGTTCGGGCGTCTGCGCGTTGAGAACCTGGGGCCGGCACAACGTCACTGTTGCGACCGGCCCGTCGAGGTCGAATCGCGCCTCTCCCGGAGTGGGATCGGCGCTTGCCGAGGAGAGACTCGCGTTCACGCCTTCTTGCGGCGCCGGGCGCCGCCACGCTGACGAAGCTGAACGCCGGATTCGGTCAGCACCCGGTGCACGAATCCATAGGAACGGCCGGTGGAAGCGGCGAGTGCACGGATACTCTCACCGTTCGTGTACCGCTTCACGAGGTCCTTCGCCAGAGTCTGCCTTTCGGCGCCGACGATCCGGCGACCCTTCTCGGTGCTGGTGGTGGCGGTGGCTGCCATGCTGATCCCTCACGTCCCAGACAGAGCGGTTGGTGCGGTCCCACCTATTAGACCGCCTCGGACGATCATGCGCTAGATATCGACGGGACGCCAACCGACACGCACGGCATTGTCGCCTACCCGATACCGTGATGCGCCGTGATGTGCGAACCGCCCACCGACCGACCACGGAGTACACACCGTGAGCGCCGCGATGCGCTGTGCTGGCTCCTGCTCGCCCTCTTCGGTCTCGCGCTCGCCGCGCTCGCGGTGCAGCTAGACGCCCGTCTGGGCACCGCCGGCGCCCCCTTCCTCGGCCGGTACAGAATCAGGGTCGGGGTGGGGTCGATCCTGGCACCCACCGTAGCCGCCGTGACGCTCTGGCTCGCCGCGGCGGGCCGGTTCACCCGGCTGAGGTGGTCAGAAATTCAGCTATTCGGGTACGCGGCCGGCCTGGCGTGGGCAATTGCTTTGGCGCTTGTCGATGGTTGGGCGGGCCTTACGAAAGCCCTTGGCTCTCCGGAGGAATATCTGGGTGACGTAAGGCAGGTGGGGGACGATCCGCTCAGATACCTCAGACATTTCACGACGGACGCCGTGTACCACTCGTCGGCCGCGCGGGGTCATCCGCCGGGCCCCGTGCTCTTTTTGTGGGTGCTGCAGCGAATCGGCGTGACCGACCTCATTGTCCTCGGGTTCCTCGTCACCGCGGTATCGGTGCTGACGATTCCGCTGGTGCTCGCCGCGGTGCGCGACTCGGTCGGCGAGGAGGCCGCCCGGCGGTACCTTCCGTTGCTCGTACTCGCCCCTTACGCGATCTGGACCGCGGTCAGCCTCGACGGCCTCGTGGCGGTCCTCGGCGCGGCCGCGATCGTCTCCGGGCTACGCGCGAGCCGCCGCCGGGTGCGCGGGTGGGCGGCCACGGGCTGGGCGGTGCTGGCCGGCCTGCTGATCGGCGTGGCCTCGCTGTTCTCCTACTCCGCGCCCTGGCTCGGGCTCTCGCTCGTCTGCGTGTACTTCGCCCGCCGCCGCGCCTCGCTCAACATGCTCAGCGGCGTGGGGGCCCTGCTGCCGGTGCTGGGCGCGCAGTTGCTCGGCTTCGGCTGGGCGGACGGCCTGGTGGTGGCGGAGACGGACTACGCGAGCCGGGTGGCGCCGTATCGCTCGGTGGCGTGGTGGAGCGCGATCAGCATCGTCGTGCTGCTGCTGGCGGCGGGCCCGCCGCTGGTGGCCAGCGCCCGCAAGGTACGCCGCACGGCGATGTGGCCGTTCCTGGTCGGCGCGGGCGCGGCGGTGGTGTTCTCGATCGCGGCCGGCCTGACCCGCGGCGGCGTCGAGCACGCCTGGCTGCCGTTCTTCCCGTGGCTGACGGTGGCCGCGGTGGCGCCGGAGGTGGCCGGCGGAGATCCGCCGCCGACCCCGCTCCTGCTGGTGGGCATCGGGGCGGTGGCCGCGGTGGTGATCGAGGGGCTGCTCATCACGCCCTGGTAACGGCTGCCCGAGAGGGGAACGGAGGCGGGTCAGGCGAGCTCGACGAGCTCCAGGAGGTCGTCGCTCCAGGCGTCCTCCACCCCGTCGGGCAGCAGGATCGCGCGGTCGGGCTTGAGGGCCTGCACGGCGCCCGGGTCGTGGGTGACGAGCACGATCGCGCCAGGGTAGCGGGCGATAGCGTCGAGCACCTGCTCGCGGCTGATCGGGTCGAGGTTGTTGGTCGGCTCGTCGAGCAGCAGGACGTTGGCGCCGGAGCAGACCAGGGTGGCCAGCGCCAGCCGGGTCTTCTCGCCGCCGGAGAGCACGCCGGCGGGCTTGTCCACATCGTCGCCGGTGAAGAGGAACGCGCCGAGGATCTTGCGCAGCTCGGTGTCGTTCTGCTGCGGGGCGGCCGAGCGCATGATCTCCAGGATGGTGCGCTCGACGTCGAGCTGCTCGTGCTCCTGCGCGTAGTAGCCGCGCTGGAGGCCGTGGCCGGGGATGACCTCGCCGGTGTCCGAATCGAGCTCGCCGGCCAGCATGCGCAGCAGGGTGGTCTTGCCGGCGCCGTTGAGCCCGAGGATCGCGACCCGGGAGCCGCGGTCGACGGCGACGTTCACGTCCATGAAGATCTCGAGCGAACCGTACGACTTCGACAGCCCGCGCGCGGTCAGCGGGGTCTTGCCGCACGACTTGGGCTCGGGGAACCGCACCTTGGCGACCTTGTCGGCGACGCGCACGTCCTCCAGGCCGTCGAGCATGCGCTCGGCCCGGCGGGCCATGTTCTGCGCGGCGATGGTCTTGGTGGCCTTGGCCCGCATCTTGTCGGCCTGAGCGAGCAGGGCGCCCGCCTTCTTCTCGGCGTTGGCGCGCTCCCGCCGCCGGCGCTTCTCGTCGGTCTCGCGCTGCTGCTGGTACAGCTTCCAGCCGACGTTGTAGAAGTCGATGGTCGAGCGGTTGGCGTCGAGATACCACACCTTGTTGACGATCGCGTCCAGCAGCTCGACGTCGTGGGAGATGACGACGAGCCCGCCCTTGTGGGTGGACAGGAAGCCGCGCAGCCACGAGATGCTGTCGGCGTCGAGGTGGTTGGTCGGCTCGTCGAGCAGCAGGATGCCGCCCCCGGTGGCGCTCGCGTCGCGGAACAGGATGCGGGCCAGCTCGATGCGGCGCCGCTGGCCGCCGGACATGGTGCCGATGGTCTGGCCGAGGACCCGGTCGGGCAGGCCGAGGTTGGCGCAGATGCGGGCGGCCTCGGCCTCGGCCGCGTAGCCGCCCAGGCCGGCGAACTGGTCTTCGAGCTGCCCATACCGCCGGATGAGCCGCTCGTCGTCGCCGAGCTTCGCCTCCAGGGCCTTCATCTCGGCGTAGATGGTGTCCAGCCCGCGCGCGGAGAGCACCCGGTCGCGGGCGGTGACCTCGAGGTCGCCGGTGCGCGGGTCCTGTGGCAGGTATCCGACAGGGCCACGCCGCTCGACCTGGCCGGCGTGCGGCGTGCCTTCCCCGGCGAGCACCTTGAGGGTCGTGGTCTTGCCGGCGCCGTTGCGCCCGACGAGGCCGATGCGGTCCCCGGGCTGTACGCGCAGGTTGATGTCGCTGAGCAGGATACGCGCACCAGCACGCAGCTCAAGTCCGGTCGCCGTGATCACAGCGGAAACTCGCTCTCTGGCAGAGGTTGGAAACGGACAGACTCCGGGTGTGGTACCGCGGGTCACTCCCTCTGCGTGATCACGGCGATATTCTACCGTGCGATCCGGGTTGCCCCGCCACAGGATTACGTCACAAGATCAACGGGTACCTTGCCGCTCAAGCCGACGCCGGTCGATATCAACCCCGAGGTGTGCGATGCAGTTCAACGACGACGCCGATCTCGACACCAGCCAGGTCAACGACCTGCGCGGGTCGGGCGGCGGCGGTGGTAGCGGCTTCGGTGGCTTCGGCGGCCTGGGCGGCTTACCGATCCCGCTCGGCGGTGGCCGCGTCGGCTGCCTGATCACGATCGTCATCCTCGCGATCGTGGTCTGCGGCGGGTACTTCGGCCGCAACATGGTCGGCGGGGGCGGCAACAGCGCGAAGCCCGACAACTCCAAGATCAACCAGCAGTGCGACAAGTCGAACCCCAAGCGCTTCCAGAACGCCGACTGCCGCAACGTGCTCTACATCAACTCGGTGCAGGCCTACTGGAAGACTGAGTTCCCCAAGGCGTTCGGCAAGCAGTACCAGCCGGCGAAGACCAACTTCTTCAAGCAGTCCGTCAGCACCGCGTGCGGCGCGGCCGACTCCGGCGTCGGGCCGTTCTACTGCCCGGCGGACAGCCAGGTGTACATCGACCTGACCTTCTACAACGATCTTTCGAGCCGCTTCGGCGCCACCGGTGAGTTCGCGGCGCCGTACGTGATCGCCCACGAGTACGGCCACCACGTGCAGAACCTGCTCGGCACCAGCGCGCAGGCGCAGCAGGGCTCCCAGAAGGGCGCCAGCTCCGCGTCGGTGCGCCTGGAGCTGCAGGCCGACTGCTACGCCGGCACGTGGGCCAACCACGCGACGGAGACGAAGGACCCGAAGGGCGACGCGCTGTTCAAGTCCATCTCCGAGCAGGACATCGCGGAGGCCCTACAGGCCGCGGAGGCCATCGGCGACGACGCGATCCAGAAGAAGGCCGGCGGCCGGGTCAACCCCGACGGGTTCACGCACGGCACGTCCGCCCAGCGCAAGAGGTGGTTCCTGCAGGGGTACAACACCGGCGACCCGCGACAGTGCGACACGTTCCGCGCGACCAACCTGTGATCGACGCGCTGCTGGAGCGCTTGCGTTCCGCGTTCGGCGCGGCCGCCGACCCGCGGCGTGCCGCGGCGATGAAGGCGTACATGCGCGACCGGTTCGAGTTCCTCGGCATCCCCAGCACGCCGCGCCGCGAGCTTACCCGCCAGGTGCTGCGCGAGCTGCCCCGCCCGAGCGAGCGCGACCTCACCGAGGTCGCGCTCGCATGCTGGGCGCTGCCGGAGCGGGAGTACCAGTACTTCGCCTGCGACCATCTGCGCCGCCACGCCGCGCTGCTCACCCCCGCGTCGATGCCGGTCGTCAGCGCGCTCGTCACGACGAAGTCGTGGTGGGACACGGTCGACATCCTCGCCGCGCACGTCGTCGGCCCGATGGTCGCCGCGCACCCCTCGCTGGTGTCCACGATGGACTCCTGGACGGCGCCCGGGACCGATCTGTGGCTGGTGCGCACGGCGATCCTCCATCAGCTGCGGTACCGCGACAGGACCGACTTCCCCCGCCTGGCGGACTACTGCGCGCGCTGGGCCGGCGAGCGGGACTTCTTCATCCGCAAGGGGATCGGGTGGGCGCTGCGCGAGCACGCGAAGACGGACCCCGGCGCCGTGCGCGACTTCGTAGCCGCGCACCCCGACCTGTCGCCGCTGTCGGTGCGGGAGGCGCTCAAAAACCTCCCGGGACCACCAGCGGCACCGCCAGCACCGCGATGACCGCGCTGGAGGTCAGCGCCGTCCACAGCCGCCCACGGGGCCCGGTCAGCAGCCGGCCGAGCAGCGTGCCGCCGCCGGCGAGCAGCAGCTGCCAGCTCGCGGACGCGGCGAACGCGGCGCCGACCCACACGGCCTCGGCCCCGAGGGACAGCCCGTCGTCGGCGCGGCGGCCGAGCACGAGCGCCCCGAAGTACACGATGGTGGCTGGGTTGAGCAGCGTCAGGCCGAGCAGCGCCAGGTAGGCCCCGCCGGGCCGGCCCATCCGCCCGTCCGCCCGGCGGGCCGTGGCCGCCTCGCCCCGGTGCCGCAGCGCGTCCCGGGCCGTCTTCGCGGCCAGGCCGAGCAGCACGGCCGCCGCGACCCAGCGCAGCGGCCCGGAGACCGGCGCGATGAGCCCGGCGAGCGCCGCGCCGCCGAGCACGGCGACGACGGCGTAGATGGCGTCCGCGGTGGCCACCCCGAGGGCGGCGGACGCACCGACCCTCCAGGACGTACGCGCGGCGAGGGTGACGATGAGCGCACCGATGGCGCCGACGGGCACGGCGACGCCGTACCCGGCGAGGAGGCCGCCGACGACCACCTCACCCAACCCAGCGCTCACGCCGGCATCTCCGCTTCGCTCCGGCGGCGGCGTGAGTCAACGCTGAGCCAATGGTGAGCGGCCCCTCTGCTTCGCTCCGGACCGCTCACGGGTGCTGCTTGCGGCTCGCCTCCGTCACGGCGCCGGACTGTCGCTTCGGACCCTCGCCGGCGGCGACGGGCCGGGGCAGCGATGGCGGGCGGAGACGACTCATGCCGGGCATGATGCCCGGCACGAGTCGTGGCCCGCCAGCGGTTTAGCGCCTGTTTCATGACTGAGGCGGGGCTGCGGCGGGCCCAGATTCCGCCTGGCGGCGTCCCGCGCAAGCCCGGTTACAACACCGGTAGCCTGGCTCCCGCGGGCCACCACCAGACGAAATCTGGACTCCGCCTCGCTCCCACCCCAGTCATGAACAGGCGCTAGACGTTGAAGCCCAGGGCGCGCAGCTGGTCGCGGCCCTCGTCGGTGATCTTGTCCGGGCCCCACGGCGGCAGCCAGACCCAGTTGATGCGGATGTCGGACACCAGGCCGCCGCCCGGGCCGGTGCACAGGGCCTGGCGGGCCTGGTCCTCGATGACGTCGGTCAGCGGGCACGCCGCCGACGTCAGGGTCATGTCCAGCGTCGCGACGTTCTCCTCGTCGACGTGGATGCCATACACGAGGCCGAGGTCGACGACGTTGATCCCGAGCTCGGGGTCGACGACGTCCTTCATCGCCTCTTCGATGTCGGCGAGCGCCGTTGTCATGGGGTCTCCTCAGCAGATGGTGCAACCGAACCGGCGCGCGCCAGTGCGTCCTTGTACGCCATCCACGGCAGCAGCGCGCACTTCACACGGGCCGGGTACTTCGCCACGCCGGCGAACGCCACGGCGTCCTCCAGCAGCGCCTCGTCCGGCTCGACCTGACCCCGCCCACCCATCAGCTCGGCGAAGGCCTCGTGCCGGCGCAGTGTCTCCTCGACCGCGGCCCCCTTGAGCAGGTCGTAGAGCACGCTCGCCGACGCCTGGCTGATCGAGCAGCCCATGCCCTCGTAGGAGATGTCGGCGACGCTGCCGGCCTTGAGCGCCACGCGCAGCGTCACCTCGTCGCCGCAGGTCGGGTTGACGTGGTGCGCCTCGGCGTCGAAGGGATCGCGCAGGCCGCGGCCGTGCGGGCGCTTGTAGTGATCCAGGATGATCTCCTGGTACAGCTCGTCGAGCTTCATCAGGCGAAGACCCTCCGCACCCGCTCCACGCCACGGACCAGGGCGTCGATCTCCTCGGTGGTCGTGTAGAGGTAGAACGACGCGCGGGTCGTGGCCGGTACGCCGAACCGCACGCAGGTCGGGCGGGCGCAGTGATGCCCGACGCGCACCTGCACGCCCTCGTCGTCCAGGATCTGCCCGACGTCGTGCGGGTGCACGCCCTCGACGGCGAACGAGATGGTCGCGCCGCGGTCCACCGTGGACGCCGGGCCGATGATCCGCACGTCCGGAATCGAGCCGAGGGCGTCCAGCGCGTAGGCGGTGAGCGCCTTCTCGTGCGCCACGATGTTGTCCATGCCGACCGCGGTCAGGTAGTCCACGGCCGCGCCGAGCCCGACGGCCTCCGCGATCGGCGGGGTGCCGGCCTCGAAACGGGCCGGCGGCGGCATGAAGGTCGTGCCGGTCATCGACACGGTCTCGATCATCGAGCCGCCGCCGAGGAACGGGGGCATCGCGTCAAGCAGCTCGAAGCGGCCCCACAGCGCGCCGATGCCGGTCGGGCCGAGCATCTTGTGGCCGGTGAACGCGACGAAGTCGACGCCGAGCGCGTTGACGTCGACCGGCACGTGCGGCACCGACTGCGAGCCGTCGAGCAGCACCAGCGCGCCCACCTGCCGGGCCTTCGCGACGAGGACGTCGACCGGGTTGATCGTGCCCAGGATGTTGGAGTAGTGCACGACCGACACCAGCTTGGTGCGCGGCGTGATCAGCTCGTCGATGTCGGACAGGTCGAGCCGGCCCTCGTCGGTCAGGCCGAACCAGCGCAGCGTCGCGCCGGTGCGCTGCGCGAGCAGCTGCCACGGCACGATGTTGGAGTGGTGCTCCATCTCGGTCACGACGATCTCGTCGCCGGGGCCGAGGCGCAGCCGCGGGTCGTCGGCGACGGCGGAGAAGGCGTGCGCGACGAGGTTGATCGCCTCGGTCGAGTTCTTCGTGAAGACGATCTCGGCCGCGGAGCTCGCCCCGACGAAGGCCGCGATCCTCTCGCGGGCCCCCTCGAATGCCTCCGTGGACTCGGTACCCAGGGTGTGCACCGACCGTGCCACGTTCGCGTTGTGCCGCTCGTAGTGCTCACGGACCGCGTCGATCACCTGGCGCGGTTTCTGCGAGGTGTTCCCGGAGTCCAGGTAGACCAGCGGGTTGCCGTTGATCGTGCGGTCCAGGATCGGGAAGTCCTTGCGGATCGTCTCCACGTCGAGAGCGTTCAATGTAGGCCCCTAAGCGATCGATGCCGGGCCGGCGCCGGCGAGGTAGCGCTCGTACCCGGTGTTCTCGAGCTCCTCGGCGAGCTCGGGCCCGCCCTCCTCCACGATCCGCCCGCCGACGAACACGTGGACGAATTCCGGCTTGATGTACCGGAGGATTCGCGTGTAGTGCGTGATCAGCAGCAGTCCGGTGTCGCCCTGCTCGCGGACCCGGTTGACGCCCTCGCTGACGACGCGCAGCGCGTCGATGTCCAGGCCGGAGTCGGTCTCGTCGAGCACCGCGATCTTCGGCTTGAGCAGCTCCAGCTGCATGATCTCGTGGCGCTTCTTCTCGCCGCCGGAGAAGCCCTCGTTGACGTTGCGCTGGGCGAACGCCGGGTCCATCTGCAGCTTCTCCATGGCGCCGCGCAGTTCGCCGGCCCAGGTGCGCAGCTTGGGCGCCTGGCCGTCGATGGCCGTCTTCGCGGTGCGCAGGAAGTTGGCCACCGAGACGCCGGGGACCTCGACCGGGTACTGCATGGCGAGGAAGAGCCCCGCCCGGGCGCGCTCGTCGACGCTCATCGTGAGGACGTCCCGGCCGTCGAGGGTCACCGCGCCGCCGGTCACCTCGTACCGCGGGTGCCCGGCGATCGAGTAGGCGAGGGTGGACTTGCCGGAGCCGTTCGGCCCCATGATGGCGTGGGTCTCCCCCGCCCGGACGGTGAGGTCCACGCCGGCGAGGATCGGCTTGAGCTCACCGTCGGGCAGCTTCACCGAGACCTGCAGGTTGCTGATCGAAAGTTCGCTCACTTCGTGACTCCGTTGCTCGGGTTCAGGTCGATGTACACGTCGCCGTCGCGGACCTCGACGGGGTAGACCGGGACCGGCTCGGTGGCCGGCAGGCCGGTGGGCTCGCCGGTGCGCAGGTCGAAGCGCGAGCCGTGCAGCCAGCACTCCAGGGTGCAGCCATCGACCTCGCCCTCCGACAGCGCGACCGAGGCGTGCGAGCACTCGTCGTAGACGGCGTAGAAGTTGTCGTCGTCGGCGTGCACCAGCGCGATCTCGGTCTCCTCGACCGTGACCTGCACAGCCTCGCCCTTCGCCACGTCGGCCGCGGCACAGACTCGGATCATGCTCCGGCTTCCTCCAGCCGCGCCTCGATCGCCGCGCCCAGGCGGTCGCGCAGCTCCTCGACCGGGATCTTGTGCAGCAGCTCGTGGAAGAAGCCGCGCACGACCAGCTTGCGGGCCTGCTCGTCCGGGATGCCCCGGGACATGAGGTAGAAGAGCTGCTCGTCGTCGAAGCGGCCGGTGGCGCTGGCGTGCCCGGCGCCGGCGACCTCGCCGGTCTCGATCTCCAGGTTGGGCACCGAGTCGGCGCGCGCCCCGTCGGTCAGGACCAGGTTCCGGTTGATCTCGTACGTGTCGGTGCCCGTGGCCTCGGCCCGGATCAGCACGTCGCCGACCCACACGGTGTGCGCGCCGGCGCCCTGCAGCGCGCCGCGGTAGGCGACGTAGCTGCGGCAGTCGGGCACCGAGTGGTCGACGAGCAGCCGGTGCTCCAGGTGCTGGCCGGCGTCGGCGAAGTACAGCCCGTACGCGTCGATCTCACCGCCGCGGCCGGCGTAGTCGACGCTGGTGTACTGCCGCACCAGGTCGCCGCCGAGGGTGACCTGGATGTGGGTGACCTTCGCGTCGCGGCCCAGCCGGAACCGCAGGTGCTGCGCCTGCACCGCCTCGGGGTCCCAGTCGGTCACGGTGACGAGGGTGAGCTGGGCGCCGTCACCGACGAGCACCTCGACGTTGTCGGCGAGGGTGACCGTGCCGACCTGCTCGATCACCACGGTCGCCTCGGCGAACTGCCCGATCTGCACGACCGTGTGGCCGTAGGCGAGCTCGCTCGTCGAGCCGGACAGCCGAACCTGGGCCGGTGCGTCGAGGACCGCGCCGCGGGCGACCGAGACGACCAGCGCCTCCGCGGCCGCGCCGGCGGCCAGCGCGCTGATCCGGTCGAACGGGGTCAGCGCCGAGCCGACCCGCGGGTCGCCGCGCTCGACCATCGTGACCTCGACGCCGGCCGGCAGCTCGCCGGCCAGCGCCTTCGGCGCGGCGGCGCCGGGGCCCGACGTCGCCGAGGCGAGCCCGCGCAGGCGCTTGAGCGGCGTGAACCGCCACTCCTCCTCGCGGCCGGTGAGCGCCGGGAAGTCCTCGACGTCGAACGAGCGGACCTGCTGGGCGCGGGTCTTCGGGGGGACCAGTACCTGGCCGCTGGCGGGAGCGCTCATCCGACCGCGCCCTCCATCTGCAGCTCGATGAGCCGGTTGAGCTCCAACGCGTACTCCATGGGCAGTTCCTTGGCGATCGGCTCGATGAAGCCGCGCACGATCATCGCCATCGCCTCGTCCTCGGTGAGGCCACGCGACATGAGGTAGAACAGCTGGTCGTCGCTGATCTTCGACACGGTCGCCTCGTGCCCCATCGACACGTCGTCCTCGCGGATGTCGACGTAGGGGTAGGTGTCCGAGCGGGAGATCGTGTCCACCAGCAGCGCGTCGCACTTGACCGTCGACTTCGAGTGGTGCGAGCCCTCCAGCACCTGCACGAGGCCGCGGTACGAGGTGCGGCCGCCCGCGCGGGCGATGGACTTCGACACGATCGTCGAGGAGGTGTGCGGCGCGCTGTGCACCATCTTGGCGCCCGCGTCCTGGTGCTGGCCCTCGCCGGCCATCGCGACGCTCAGCACCTCGCCCTTGGCGTACTCGCCGAGCATGTAGACCGACGGGTACTTCATCGTGACCTTGGAGCCGAGGTTGCCGTCGATCCACTCCATGGTCGCGCCCTCCTGGCAGACGGCGCGCTTGGTGACCAGGTTGTACACGTTGGTCGACCAGTTCTGGATGGTGGTGTACCGGCAGCGGGCGTTCTTCTTCACGATGATCTCGACGACCGCGGAGTGCAGCGAGTCGGACGAGTAGATCGGCGCGGTACAGCCCTCGACGTAGTGCACGTAGGCGCCCTCGTCGACGATGATCAGGGTCCGCTCGAACTGGCCCATGTTCTCGGTGTTGATCCGGAAGTACGCCTGCAGCGGGATCTCCACGTGCACGCCCTTCGGCACGTAGATGAAGCTGCCGCCGGACCAGACCGAGGTGTTGAGCGCGGCGAACTTGTTGTCCCCGACCGGGATCACGGTGCCGAAGTACTCCTTGAAGAGCTCCTCGTGCTCCTTGAGCGCCGTGTCGGTGTCCAGGAAGACGACGCCCTGCTCCTCGAGGTCCTCGCGGATCTTGTGGTAGACGACCTCGGACTCGTACTGCGCGGCGACGCCCGCGATCAGCCGCTGCTTCTCGGCCTCGGGGATGCCCAGCTTGTCGTACGTGTTCTTGATGTCCTCGGGCAGCTCTTCCCAGCTCGCCGCCTGCTTCTCGGTGGAGCGGACGAAGTACTTGATGTTGTCGAAGTCGATGTGCGACAGGTCGGCGCCCCACGCCGGCATGGGCTTGCGGCCGAACAGGCGCAGACCCTTGAGCCGCAGGTCGAGCATCCACTGCGGCTCGTTCTTCTTCGCCGAGATGTCGCGCACGACGTCCTCGTTCAGGCCACGGCGTGCCGAGGCCCCCGCCGTGTCGGAGTCGGCCCAGCCGTACTCATACCGGCCGAGACCGGCAAGCTGTTCGGCAGTCGTCATCTCACGATCCTTTGCCTATCGGGACGGGCTCCGGGCTGTACCGGGGCCGGAATGTGGGTGGTGCAGACGCCGTCGCCGTTGGCGATGGTGGCGAGGCGCTGGACGTGCGTGCCGACGAGCCGCGAGATCACCTCGGTCTCGGCCTCGCACAGCTGGGAGAATTCCGCGGCGACGTGGGCCACTGGGCAGTGGTGCTGACACAGCTGCCCGCCGGTCGCGATCGTCGTCGCGCCGGCAGCGTAGCCCTCGGCGGTCAGCGCCCGGGCGAGGGCCTCGGCCCGCGCGAGCGGGTCCACGCCGGCCTCGGCCATGGCCGCCCGGCAGCGCTCCTCCAGCCCCGCGACCTGCGCGGCGGCGAAGGCGGCGACCTCGGCCGGGCCGCCGTGGTCGGCGATCCAGTGCAGAGCGGCGGCGGCGAGGCCGTCGTAGGTGTGCGGCAGCGTCTCCCGCGCGGCCGCGGTCAGCGTGAACACGCGCGCCGGCCGCCCCCGGCCGCGCCGGCCGCGCTCGGGCCGCTCGCGGCTCTCCACGAGGCCCTCGGCGAGCATGGCGTCCAGGTGGCGGCGCACGCCGGCCGGGCTCAGCCCGAGGGCGTGCCCCAGCTCGGTCGCGGTCGCGGAACCCTCCTGCAGCAGCAGCTCGGTCACGCGGTCGCGGGTGCGGACGTCCAGCGCGACCGACGGAGGGCCCGCCTCGGCGACGTCGTGCGGCACGGGCGCGGATCGCACCTGCGCACGCTGCGCCGCCGCACTGAGCATGGCGTCGGCGTTTTTCACAACACCAACGTTACGTAATTCACCGAGCACGGGCAAACCACCGCCCGGGTGATCCACCGCACGGAAGGTAACCCTAACCAAACCCGCCCGCGCCCGACCCCGAGGGCGATATGTAGCCTCGCGTAGTATCGCCGCCGTGGGGCGAATCGTGAGCAGGGTGAACGAGTGGCTCGACCGGCCGGCGACGCTGCGCCGCGCCGCGCTCGCGCTGCTCGTGGCCAACATCGGCATCGTGGGCACCGGCGGGCTCGTGCGGCTCACCGGTTCGGGGCTGGGCTGCCCGACCTGGCCGCGGTGCACCGACGAGTCGTACGTGACCACGACCGAGATGGGCTACCACGGCGTCATCGAGTTCGGTAACCGGACGCTCACGTTCGTGCTCAGCGCCTTCGCGCTCGTCGCGCTCGCCGCGGCCTGGCGGCAGCGGGCCCGCTCGCGCGGGGCGTTGCGCGGTGCCCTGTGGGTGCTCGCCGGCATCGCCGCGCAGGGCGTGCTCGGCGGGATCACGGTGCGCATGGCGCTCAACCCGTGGACGGTGGCCGCGCACTTCCTGCTCTCCATGGCGCTCATCGCGGTGGTGTTCCTGTTCTGGGACAGCACCCGGCCGGAGCGGCCCCGCTGGACGGCGCCGCGGGCGATGCGCTCGGCCGGGGCGGTGATCACGGCGGTGTCGGCCCTGGTGCTGGTGCTGGGGACCGTGGTCACGGGCAGCGGGCCGCACTCGGGCGACACCCAGGCCAGCCGCACCGGCTTCGACCCGGAGACGATGTCGCAGCTGCACGCCGACGCCGTGTTCGTGCTCGTCGGGCTCTCGGTGGCGATGTGGTTCGGGCTGCGCGCGCTCGGCGCGCCGCTGCGGGTCACCCGGGCGGCGGCGATCCTCGTCATCGTCGAGCTGGCGCAGGGCGTGGTGGGCTTCGTGCAGTACTTCACCGGCCTGCCCTGGCCCGTCGTGATCCTGCACATGCTGGGCTCCTGCCTGGTCTGGACCGCGACGCTCAACCTCATGGCCGCGGTGACGCCGGGCCGGGCTCAGGCCGGCTCCGGGGACCGGGACCACTCGCTGGCCAGCACGGCGTAGCGCAGCTCGTCGGTCCACTCCCCCTTCCACCAGCAGCTGCACAGCTCCAGACCCTCGCGCCGGAAGCCGCAGCGCTCCAGCAGCCGGGCCGAGCGGGCGTTGCGCGCGTCGAGCGAGGCGTGCACCCGGTGCAGCCCGTCGGTGACCAGCAGGTGTGTCACGATCCGCCGGACCGCCTCCGTGCCGTAGCCGCGCCCCTGCCACGCCGGCGCGAGCGTGAAGCCGATCTCCGCCTGGCGGCCGGCGTCGTGGCGGTTGACCCCGACGTCGCCGACCAGCGTGCCGTCGTCGCGGCGCTCGACGGCGTACTGGAACCAGCCCTCCGCCCCGGGGTCGCGGCCGGCCAGCCCCTCGACGAACGCGACGGCAGCGCCCAGCGGGAACGGGGCGTCCCACCGACTGGTAACGGGCGACGTCCGGGTCCGAGCGATAGGCGGCCAGGGCGGGCGCGTCATCGGCGCGGAACCGGCGCAGCAGCAGCCGTCCGGTCTGCAAGAACATTGGCCGACTGTACGGCGAGGGCGCCGGCCAGCGGCCCGACGGTGCCCGCCACGATGAGCCGGACCCCGAGCACGTGCACGTGCTCGGGGTAGCCGAACCACGGCCAGGCCAGGCTGTGGTCGCCGAGGGCCCACGTGAGCAGCACGCCCGCGGCGGTGATGGCGGCCGTGGCGCCCCAGAAGAGCACCGGGCGCCGCGGCACCGGCGGCGGGTCGCCGTGCCACTGGCGCAGCAGGTGGCGGCGGCCGCAGTACCACAGCAACAGCGGCATCAGCACGAGCGCGGCACCGTCGCTGGCCTGGCGGATCGCCCACCACGCCGCCACCGGGCCCGGGTGCGTGACCAGGTCCCACAGCAGGTGGCTGGCGGCGCCGAGCACGGCGGACAGCGCGGTGACGAACCAGGCGTGACGGACCCGGCCGAGCACGCCGTACTCGCGCAGCCAGCCGGGCAGGTGCGCGGCGACGACGGGCGCGCCGCGGCGGATGAGCCACGCGGTCGCCACCGCGCAGGGCAGGCTCCACCACACCACGGCCGCGACGGTATGGCTGTGGATGCGCACGCCGGTGCCGTCGAGGGCGTAGGCGTAGTCGGGGGCGCACGCCCCGGTGGCGAGGGCCACCCCGTCGAACCAGCGGGGGCGCCAGAGCTTCAGCGGCAGTACGGCGAGCGGATGCGTCGGCAGCGTCGAGGGCACGGCCCGATGCTGTCAGCGGAACCGGCGCGATCGTGCCACATCCACCGGATCATCACTAACCTCTCACACGTCAGCATTGCCATAATGTAAATTCATCTGCACTTTCTGGAGCACGGATCATTGTTGTGCAACCCTTCTGCGATGGGGCACACGGAACCGCTCATCATGCAGATCTACTGCCGCCTGGAGGTTGCGGTCACCGATCCGGAGACCGTTGCGAAGCTGGCCGGTCAGCAGCTGCGTGAGGCAGACATCGACTGGTCACGGCGGGAGGAGGACCTCGACGAGGCGGTCCACCAGCTCGAATCCGATCTGACGCAGGCATTGGCGTGCGTAATTGAACACGATCGCATGATCGAACACCTGCCGGGCGTGGAGCCGCGCGGCGGTCTGGTGTTCACGACATTCGGCGAGCCCGATGACCGATTCCGGCCGGGATTCACCGATTTCCTGTAGGCGCTCCGGCGCCGGCCCGGGTGGGCCGGCGCCGGGCGAGTCGTCCCCCGGTTCGCCTCCCGGCCAACCGACGGGCGGCCCCGAGTCGTTGATCCCAGTATGGTGAACAGCGTGGAGAACGGACGCGTGCGGCTGCGGGCTGCCGGGGTCTCGAAACGGTACGGGCGCAGGAGCGTCCTGCGGGGCGTCGACCTCACGGTCCACGCGGGGCAGGTCGCGGCGATCGTCGGGGCGAACGGCGCCGGCAAGTCCACGTTCCTGAAGATCTGCGCCGGCCTGATCAGCCCCGACGAGGGCACGGTCACCGTCGGCGGCACGGTCGGTTACTGCCCGCAGCAGGCTGGCTTGTTCCAGTTCCTGCGCCCGGACGAGCACTTCGAGCTCTTCGGGGCCGGCCGGGGCGCGGGACGGACGGCGTCGCGGCGCGCCGGCCGGCGCATGGCGCGCCAACTGTCCTGGGACGCGAGCGCGCCGACGACGGCCCGGCACCTGTCGGGCGGCACCCAGCAGAAGCTCAACCTGGTGCTGTCCGCGCTCGGCGACCCCGACCTGATCCTGCTCGACGAGCCCTACCAGGGCTTCGACCGCGGCTCGTACACCGACTTCTGGGAATGGGTCTTCCGCTGGCGGGCCGAGGGGCGCGCGGTCGTCGTCGTGACCCACATGCTCAACGTCCTCGACCGCGTCGACACCGTGCTCGACCTCACCCCGGTGGCGGTGTGACGTGCGCCGGACGCTGATCGTCGCCGAGATGGTGGCCCGCGACCTGCTGCGCCGCCGCGGCGCCCTGGCCCTGCTGGCCCTCGTGCCGCTCGCCTTCTACCTGGCCCGGCACAACGACAAGGTGGGACAGTCGATCCGCTTCGCGAGCCTTGGCCTGGCCTTCGCGGTGTGCACCCTGGCCCTGTTCTCCAGCACCGCGGCGAAGGGCCTCGAGCCGCGCCTGCGCGTCGGTGGCTACCGGGCATGGGAGCTCTACATCGGCCGCCTCACCGCGCTGATCGGCATCGGCCTCGCGCTCGGCACCGTCTACTGGTGCATCATCGCCGTGGACCAGGACCTGCGCCGGCCCGGCGCGGTCGGGCTGATGATGGCGATGACGGTCGTGGTCGCCGCGCCGCTGGGGTTGCTCATCGGCGCGATCGTGCCGCGTGACCTGGAGGGCGCGCTGCTGTTGATCACGCTGATCGGCCTGCAGTTCCTGATGGACCCGGCGAAGCAATCGGCGCGGCTGCTGCCGCTGTGGTCCAACCGGGAGCTGGGCACCTACGCGATCGACGTCACCGACGCCGGGTACCTGCAGCGGGGCCTGGCGCACGGCGCCGGCTGCGCGCTGCTGCTGGTCGGCCTGACGGCGACGCTGACGTCGATGCGCCTGCGCCGCCGCCGGCACATGCGGCTCAGCTCAGCGGCTTGACCAGCGGCACCGCGGGCGATCACGACGGTGGGCGCCACGATGGTCGTGTTCAGAGCGTGTGGCTGACGCCCTCGTCGCCGGCGCGGGCCCGCAGCGCCTCCTTGGTCGCGTTGGCGCACACGACCACCGAGGCCCCCGCGAACAGCGGCGCGAGCAGCCACTTGACCGGGTGGTCGTCCTCGGCGGCGTCGACCAGCAGTCGGTCCCCCGCCCGCAACCCGAGCCGCTCGGCGATGCCGGCGGCGATGGTGCCCCACTGCCCGTAGCTGGTCCCGTCGACGCTGGCCGCGTCGGTACCGCGGGTGCGCCCGTACGCCGGCACGTGCGGCGAGTACGCGGCGAGCTCGGCCCGGAAGTCGCGGTACCCCTCGGGCGGGCTCCCGGTGAAGAACGCGAACTGATGGGTCGCCGCGGGGATGTCCTCCAGCCATGAGCCGATCCGGTCGGCGGCGACGAAGGTCGCGTCGAACGGCCCGTCGCCGCCGGCCTCGAGCACGGGCAGCCCGGCGGTCGCCCGGCCACGGAACGACAGCGCGATCCCGGCGGACCAGGCGCCCAGCAGCGCCGCGGCGGTGAGCCAGTGCGGCGGGAGCAACACCGCGGCGCGGTCGCCGGCGCCGAGGCCGCAGCCCTCGCGCAGCAGCCCGGCGGCGCGGGCGGCCCACCCGCCGAGCTCGGTCGCGGACAGCTCGGTGCGCTCGCCGGTGGCGTCGTCGCAGTAGGTGAGCAGGGGCGTCTCGACGCCGGCGGGCGCCGCCGCCCGCTGGAGCACCAGGTTCTCGGACATACGCGCCAGCCTATCCGTCACCGCATGCGCACCGCCTCGCTGCGGGCCACCTCGGGCGCGGTCGGCGGCAGCGAGTCGTACCGCTTGAGCACGGCGTGGATCACGAACACGTACGGCACGCCGGAACTCAGCCCGCTCACCGTGGCGCTCACCCGGGCGCATCCCTTGCCGGGCGGCACCCGCTGCCAGGTCCACGCCGGCTGCGGCCCGCCGTACAGGTCCTGCGAGACCGCGGCCAGCTGATACTCGATGATCGCCGGATCCCCGATGTTCCACCAGCTGACGACGGCGGAGGTGGTGCCAGGCGCGACGTCGGCCCCGTTCACCACTCCCTGACGGATCGCGCCCGTGCAGTCGGCCGGGCTGCTGTAGACGGGCGTCGCGGTCGAGCGGGTCCGGCTGGGCAACGGGGAGAGCGACGCGATCGGGCCGCGCACCGGCGTCCCCGTGGCCTGGCCCGCCGACGGGGCGGCCGCCTCCCCGCGCAGGTACACGGTTCGCTCCGGCAGGTCCACCGCCCGGCCGGCCCCCGGCCTGCCCGAGCCCGAACCGGTGCCGTCCGAGGATCCGCCGCCGAGGCCGGGCAGCACGCCGCAGCCGGCCACCCCGGCCAGCAGCGCGGAGGCCAGCACGAGACCCGCGCCGATGCGCCGTTTCACCCACGCCACATCGGCACGCCGCCCCGCCACCTGAGGACGAGCCCGCGCGGGGGCGCGCTATCCGAGGAGGCGTTCGACGGCTGCGGCGAAGCGGTCGGCCGAGCCCGGGGCCTGCGCGAAGAACAGCGAGGGCTCGGTCAGCTCCACCTCGATCACGACCGGGCCGTCCGGCGAGGGCAGCAGGTCGACGCGCGTGTACAGCAGCTCGCCCGCCGGCACCGGCAGCGCCTCGAGTACGCGCGTGCCGAGGGCGAGCTCCTCCGCCGATGGGACGCGCGGCGAGATGTTCTCGTTCTGGTACAGCGCGTCCACGCCCACGTACGGCCCGGTGAGGATGGCGCCCTTGCGGATCGCGTGGCTGAAGACGCCGGCGAAGTAGAGCAGCGAGGTCTCCCCCGCCGTGTCGACCTCGCCGAGGTACGGCTGGATCATCACCAAACGGCCGGCGTCCTGCAGGCGCCGCACGTGCGCGACGGCGAGGCCGGCCTGGGTGACCGGGTCGTACCGGCCGGTGTCGATGCTGCCGACGCTGATCGCGGGCTTGACGACGATCTCGCGCTCGCCCTCGGGCCGCCACTCGTCGCCGGGGTGGACCCAGGCGGTCGGCACGATCGGGACGCCGGCGGTGGACAGGTCGAGCAGGTAGCGCTTGTCGGTGTTCCACTCGATCACCGCGGCCGGGTTGGCCAGGCGGGGCACCGCGGCGGACCAGGCCACGAACTCGTCGCGCCGCCTGGCGTAGTCCCAGGTGTTGCGCACGACGGCGAGGTCGTACGCGGCCCAGTCGGCCTCGGCGGTCCAGACGACCGGCTCGGCGGTGATCCCGCGGGCGGCGAGGGCGGGGATGAGTGCCCGGTCGTCCTCGTCGAGGTCGGGCAGGTCGGCGCAGGTAACGAGAGCGACCCGGGCGGCGGCCCGGGTCGCGGCTGATACGAAGGTCACGCCATGACGATCTTGGTTCACCCGGCGAAGATACCCACGGAGGGCGGGCTCGGCGCTACCGGGAGAGCGTGCGACGCCCCATGGAGCGCCACAGGTCGTTACTGGGCCGCATCTGCTCCAGCAGCTCGCGCTCCCAGGCGTTCTCGATCGTGACTCCGGCCTGCGCGCAGGCGGAGCGCGCCACGTCCGTACCCTCGGCGAACTGGTCGCCCCAGACGCCGTCCTCTCCGACGAGCACGATGCGGGCACCGCGCCGGCCGACGTACTCGATGACCGCCTTGGCGCCGCCGTGGTCGTCCGCGAAGGACTTGATGCCGGCGATCAGGCTGCCGGGCACCGGGCGGCTCAGGGTCATCGTCGTATCGGAACCATCTGCCATGAGCGCCACATTAGAGGGACTTAAAGCGAGCCGCGGGTGTTCTGCGCGTCCGTTGTGATCGTTGTAACCAACGGGTTTACAGAGGCCGTCGTCGATTCGCCCCGCTATGTCGGCAAATATCCGGATTTTTCTCATGGCGTGTCGCGCCAGACTGCGAGACGCGGGTCACGTGCTGTGCGCCGTGACGAACTTGGCGGAGAATTCGGGCGTTTCTGGTTTAACTTTCGCTTAGAGGCCCATTTCGCGCGCGGTTAGGGCCATCGGTGCTTGCCGTGGCGCGTGGCCGGCGATCACTGGATCAGCGCGTCGATGGCCACCGCGACGAACAGCAGCGTCAGGTACGTCACCGACCAGTGGAACAGCCGCATCGGCTTGAGCGGCTCCTCGCGCCGGGCCCGACCGTACAGCCGGTGCGCCTCGACCAGCAGCAGCGCGCCGACGACGACCGCGACGACGCCGTACACCGGGGTCATCCCCAGCGGCCAGAGCGCGACGGAGGCGGCGACGGTGAGCCAGCTGTACACCACCGTCTCGAGGCCGACCCGGCGCATGCTCGCCACCACGGGCAGCATCGGGATGCCGGCCCGCGCGTAGTCGTCCTTGAACTTGATGGCCAGGGCGTAGAAGTGCGGCGGCTGCCACAGGAACACGACCGCGAAGAGCACCCACGCCTGCCACGACAGCCCGCCGGTGACCGCGGCCCAGCCGATGAGCACCGGCGCCGCACCGCAGGCGCCACCCCAGACGGTGTTCTGCGGGGTGGTCCGCTTCAGCCACAGCGTGTAGACGAGGTCGTAGTACACGATCGCGCCGACGGTGAGCAGCGTGGCGAGCAGGTTGGTGAACGTCGCCATGAGCACCGTGGACACGACGGCGAGCGTCAGGCCGAAGATCAGCGCGCTGCGCGGCGACACGGTGTGCGTGGCCAGCGGGCGCCGCGACGTGCGCTTCATCACCTGGTCGATGTCGCGGTCGATGTAGCAGTTCAGCGCGTTGGCCGCGCCGGCCGCCAGGGAGCCGCCGACGAGCACCACCAGGACCAGCCACAGCGACGGCAGGCCGCGGGCGGCGAGGAACATCACCGGGACGGTGGTGATCAGCAGCAGTTCGACGATGCGCGGCTTGGTGAGCGAGACATACGCCTTCACCACCGCGGCGATGCCGGCGCGCCGGCCGGCCTCCCGCGCCTGCTGTGCCCGGGCCAGGGCTGCCGCCGACGTGGGACGGACCGGCTCGGACGCGCGCTTATCAACGACTCCATGGTCGACGAGCTGCGTCACGTCTGAATTGCCACCTTCCGGCGTCGGCCGCGCCCGCTTCCCGGCGGCCCTGGCCTGGCGACAGGCCTTGCGACCGGCGGGACGAGGTGTGCGGCGGAGCGAGAGTCCCGCCGCGTCGGCGGTCCCCTCCTGTTGGGACGCATCGTAGAACAGGATCGGCGCAGGTCGGACGGCGCCCCCGGCCGTGTGTGCGGTCACGGGGTGGCACGAATCACGGCCTACCGAATCCGATGGATCTCCGGAAGACGGCGGGCGTCGATTTCGCGCAGGGCTGAACCGGTCGAGGTGCGAAGTCCTCGTCCCGGTCGCGGCTCATCGGGCCGGTCGGGCCCGATCCGACCATCGACTACGGTGGCCGCAGACAGTGTCGCCGATGTCCGAAACATGGTCGAAACATGGTCGGCTGAGCGTGCGGCCACCCGATCGTGGGTAGGGTCGACCTGATAACCCTTCGAGGAAAACACGCAACCTCGCCGTTCGACAGGAGCAGCACCGCCGTGAGCGATGAAGAGGTCAAGGGTCCCGAGTTGTCCTGGTCCGACGTCGACCGACGCGCGGTCGACACGGCCCGGGTGCTGGCGATCGACGCCGTCGAGAACGCCGGCAACGGCCACCCTGGCACCGCCATGAGCCTGGCACCGGCCGCCTACCTTCTGTTCCAGAAGGTGATGCGGCACGATCCGACCGACCCCGGATGGCTCGGCCGCGACCGCTTCGTGCTCTCCTGCGGTCACTCGAGCCTGACGCTGTACGTCCAGTTGTACCTGGCCGGCTACGGGCTCAGCCTGGACGACCTGAAGTCGCTGCGGCAATGGGGCTCGCTCACCCCGGGCCACCCCGAGCACGGGCACACCGCCGGCGTGGAGACCACCACCGGCCCGCTGGGCCAGGGCATCGGCAACGCGGTCGGCATGGCGATGGCGGCCCGCCGCGAGCGCGGCCTGTTCGACCCGGAGCCCGCGCTCGGCGAGAGCCTGTTCGACCACCATGTCTACGTGCTGTGCTCCGACGGCGACATCGAGGAGGGCATCAGCCACGAGGTCAGCGCGCTCGCCGGGCACCAGAAGCTGGGCAACCTGGTCGTCATCTACGACGACAACGAGATCTCGATCGAGGACGACACCAGGGTCGCCAAGAGCGAGGACGTCGCCAAGCGTTACGAGGCGTACGGCTTCCACGTGCAGGTCGTCGACTGGCGCAAGGGCCACGACTCGGGCGAGGGCGTGTATGCCGAGGACGTCCACGCGCTGTGGGACGCCATCCAGGCCGCGAAGGCGGTCACCGACAAGCCGTCGTTCATCGCGCTGCGCACGATCATCGGCTGGCCGGCGCCGAAGAAGCAGAACACCGGCAAGATCCACGGCTCGGCGCTGGGCGCCGACGAGGTCGCGGCGACCAAGCAGGTCCTCGGCTTCGACCCGGCGCAGTCGTTCGAGGTCGCCGAGGAGGTGCTCGCGCACAGCCGCGCGGCCATCGAGCGCGGCCGGGCCCTCCACGAGGAGTGGGAGAAGGCCTTCGCGCAGTGGCGGTCCACCGCCGCCGACCGCGCCGCGCTGCTGGACCGGCTGCTGGCCGGCACCCTGCCGGAGCACTGGGAGAAGGCGCTGCCGGAGTTCCCGGCGAGCGAGAAGGGCATCGCGACCCGCAAGGCGTCCGGCGACACGCTGGGCGCGCTCGCCCCGGTGCTGCCGGAGCTGTGGGGCGGCTCGGCCGACCTGGCCGAGAGCAACAACACCACGATGGAGGGCGAGCCGTCGTTCCTGCCGGCCGAGCACGCCACCAAGGCCTTCCCCGGCAACGAGTACGGGCGCACCCTGCACTTCGGCATCCGCGAGCACGGCATGGGCGCGATCCTCAACGGGATCGCGCTGCACGGCCCGACCCGTCCGTACGGTGGCACGTTCCTCGTCTTCTCCGACTACATGCGCCCGGCGGTGCGCCTCGCCGCGCTGATGAAGCTGCCGGTCGTCTACGTGTGGACGCACGACTCGATCGGCCTGGGCGAGGACGGCCCGACGCACCAGCCGATCGAGCACCTCTCGGCGCTGCGGGCGATCCCGGGCCTGGCGGTGGTGCGCCCCGGCGACGCCAACGAGACCGCGCAGGCGTGGAAGGCCGCCCTGGAGCGCCGCGACCAGCCGGTGGCGCTCGCGCTCACCCGGCAGAACCTGCCGGTGCTGGACCGCACCGTCTACGCCTCGGCCGACAACGTCGCCAAGGGTGGCTACGTGCTCAAGGACGCCTCCGACGGCCAGCCGAAGGTGATCATCGTCGCCACCGGCTCCGAGGTGCAGCTCGCCGTCCAGGCGCAGGAGCGGCTCGAGGCCGACGGCACCCCGACGCGGGTGGTGTCGATGCCGTGCCAGGAGTGGTTCGAGGAGCAGGACGCGGCGTACCGCCAGCAGGTCCTGCCGACCGGCGTCAAGGCCCGCGTCACCGTCGAGGCCGGCATCGCGATGTCCTGGCACAAGGTGCTCGGCGACAGCGGCGTAGCCGTGAGCATCGAGCACTACGGCGCGAGCGCCCCCTACACGGTGCTGTTCGAGCAGTTCGGCTTCACCGTCGACAAGGTAGTCGCGGCCGCCCACGCCTCCCTGGCCAAGGTCGGCGAGATCACCGGCAGCACCACCGGCAACTGACAACCAAGGAGACCGCGATGAGTTCCGATCGGCTGGCCGAGCTCGCCGCCGCTGGTGTGGCGATCTGGCTCGACGACCTCTCCCGGCAGCGGCTGAACACCGGCGGGCTGGACAAGCTCCGCCGCGAGCAGCACGTCGCCGGCGTGACCACCAACCCGACGATCTTCGCCAAGGCCGTCACCGCGGCCGAGGAATACGCCGACCAGGTCCGCGAGCTGGCCCTGCGGCAGACGGCCGTCGGCGAGGCGATGCGCTCGATCATGGGCTACGACGTGCGCTGGGCGTGCGACGTCATGAAGCCGGCCGCGGACGCCAGCAAGGGCATCGACGGCCGCGTGTCGATCGAGGTCGACCCGGCGCTGGCGAACGACACCGCCCGCACCGTCGCCGAGGCGAAGGCGCTGTGGTGGCTCGTCGACCGCGACAACCTGTTCATCAAGATCCCGGCGACGAAGGAGGGGCTGCCGGCGATCACCGCGACGCTGGCGGAGGGCATCAGCGTCAACGTGACGCTGATCTTCTCGCTCGAGCGCTACGGGGCCGTGATCGACGCCTTCTTCGCCGGTCTCGAGCAGGCCAAGGCCAACGGGCACGACCTGTCCAAGATCGGATCGGTGGCGTCGTTCTTCGTCTCGCGCGTCGACACGGAGTACGACAAGCGCCTCGACAAGATCGGCACGGACGAGGCCAAGGCGCTGAAGGGCAAGGCGGCCATCGCCAACGCGAAGCTCGCCTACAAGCTCTACGAGGAGAAGTTCTCCTCCCCGCGCTGGCAGGCGCTGGCCGACGCGGGCGCGAACCCGCAGCGGCCGCTGTGGGCCTCGACCTCGACGAAGAACCCGGAGTACCGCGACATCATCTACGTCGAGGAGCTCGTCGCCCCCGGCACGGTCAACACCATGCCGGAGCCGGTGATCCACGCGTTCGCCGACCACGGCGAGGTGCGCCTGGACGCCGTCACCGGCGGATACGCCGAGGCGCAGCAGGTCATGGACGCGCTGGCCGCCCTCGGCATCGACTACGACGACGTCGTCGAGGTGCTCGAGCGCGAGGGCGTCGAGAAGTTCGGCGTCTCGGGCAAGGAGATGATCGAGACGGTGCAGAAGGCGATCGACTCGGCGTCCTGATCGGCCCGCCGCGCCCGAGGTTTTCACGGGTTCTTGAAGCGCCCGTCACGCGTTGAGCGCCAAGATGGTGGCGTACACCGCGGGTGGCGGGGGTGCAAGCGCATAGGGCGTGGCGGGGCAGGAGCACACAGGGGGTTGCGGGTGTCTGACTTGCTCGACGACGTCGTGGCGGCGGCCGGACTGACGGTGTTCGGCGCCGCTCCGGCGGCGGGCCCGGTCGGCGCCCGCACTCCGCTCGCCGGCCCGCTGCCGGATGCCGCGCTGGCGGCCCGCATCGACGCCCTGCGCGCCAAATCGCGCGCGCAGGGCCTGGACACGGTCGTGCTCTGCGCGACCGGCGCCCCGGCGGCCGCCGCCGCGGCGATCGCCCGCACCCTCGGCCTGCGGCTGACGGTGCTCGGCGCCGCCGACCCGCACCGGGCACGCTCGGCCCTGGCCGACCGCCTGGAACGGACGGTGGTGGTGCTCGCCGCCGCTTCCGGCCCGCCGGTGGACACGGACGCCTACCGCCGGGCATACCTGCGGGCGTTCGAGGACGCCGGCCTGCACGACGTGGGCCGGCGTTTCGTCGTGGTGACCGCGCCGGGCTCGCCCCTGGAGGTGTTCGCCCGCGAGACCGGCGCCGAGATCTTCCGCACCGGCGCCGCGCCGGAGTCGGCCCTGAGCGAGTACGCGCTGGTCGCGGCCGGCCTGGCCGGCGCCGACACGGCCACGCTGCTGGCCGAGGCCGCCGCGCTGCTGGCCCCTCCTCCCCCGGCCGTGCACGCCACCGCGGGCTTCGCGATGGCCCCGCCGGCCCGGCAGGCCGTGACCGCCCCCGGAGCCCGGCCCACGCCCCGCCTCGAGGACGTCACCCGCGCGCCCGGGGTCGCCCTCGGCGACGCGATCGCCGCGGCCGCGCGCGAGGGGCGGGACAAGCTCGCCGTCGCGCCGGACGGCACCGGGATCGACGGGCTCGGCGAGTGGATCGAGCGGCTGTTCGCGGCCCTCGCACCCGGGGTGGTGCCGGTGACGCTGGAGAATCCCTCGTCCTGGGGACACGAGGGCCCCGACGTGCTCAGCGTGACGGTCGGCGGCGCGCTCGGCATGGGGCTCATGCCCGGCGGCGGCATCGCGCCCGACCTGTCGGTCAACGGCCCGCTCGGCGCCCAGTTGCTCGCCTGGGAGCAGGCCGCCCGGGTGGCCGGCGCGGGCTCAGGGACCGGCCCGCAGACCGGTCCCGAACACGACGACGCGCGCACGCTGGACGCCCTCGAGTCCGGGCCGCCGGCGCAGGCGCCTGCCCTGGTCGAGGGGGCCGTCGAGGTGTACGGCGAGACGAGCGCCACGACCCTGATCGACGCGATCGACGCCCTCGTGCGTGGCGTGCCGGCGGGCGGCCACGTGACCGTCGCCGCCTACCTCGACCGTGCCGGCGACGCCGCGGCAGCCGGCGTGCGCGACGCCCTCGCCGGACGGGTCGCGCGCGCCGTGACGTTCGGCTGGGGCTCACCCGCGCCGCGGCCCGGGCTCGGCGCCACCCTGCAGATCACCGGCGCGGTGACCGGCGACGTGCGGGTGCCCGGCCGGCCGTACACGTTCGCAGAGCTGCAGGCGGCGCGGGCCGCCGGCGGCCGCGAGGCGTCACCGCTGCTGCGGCTCCATCTGACCGACCGGGCAACCGGTATCGAACAACTGTTGGCCGCCCTCGGAGGGTGAGATCTGTTGACATCTCCCCCAGCTGAAGCAGGGGGATTCAACCCTCGCGGGTTGAGCTTTCTGCTTCACCGACAACAGCCGACCCGGACTACCGGCGAGGGACGGTGTACCGCCCATCGGTCTTACATCGTCTCCACAGACGTCACTTCCCGCCAGCCCGACGGTAGGCCCGACCGGCTTGGTTATCACCGTCCGGGCAGCACGAAACTAGCACATCTGTTCGCTTGCGCACCACGGACGATAGACGCCGGATTCGCCTTGGCGGCGAATTGGCTTTCTCTGCCCTGCTCCGCAGGAGATCCGTTTCCTCTCCGGCCTGAAGGCCGGAGTATCCACGGAGGTATCCGATGACCAATCCGCTGCGGGACCCGCAGGACCGGCGACTGCCTCGGATTCCCGAGCCGTGCGCGCTGGTCATCTTCGGTGTCACCGGTGACCTGGCCCGCAAGAAGCTCATCCCGGCCGTCTACGACCTGGCCAACCGGGGTCTGCTGCCGCCGAGCTTCGCCGTGCTCGGGTTCGCCCGGCGCGACTGGGGCGACGGGGACTTCGAGGACCTGGCCCGCAAGGCGGCCCAGAACGGCGCCCGCACGACGTGGCGGGAGGAGGTGTGGTCCCGGCTGGCCGCCAACATCAAGTTCGTGCCCGGCTCGTTCGAGGACGACGCCGCCTTCGACCACCTGGCGCAGACGCTCAACGACCTGCACGACGACGCCGGGATCCACGGCAACGCCGCGTTCTACCTGTCGATCCCGCCGTCGGCCTTCCCGGTCGTGCTCAAGCAGCTGGAGCGCACCGGCATGGCGGACAACGCGAAGTCCGGCGGGTGGCGCCGGGTCGTGGTGGAGAAGCCGTTCGGATACGACCTGTCCTCCGCCCGCCAGCTCAACGACCTCGTCGACGACGCGTTCACCGCGCAGGACGTGTTCCGCATCGACCACTACCTGGGCAAGGAGACCGTCCAGAACATCATGGCGCTGCGCTTCGCCAACAACCTGTTCGAGCCGGTGTGGAACTCCAACTACGTCGACTCGGTGCAGATCACGATGGCCGAGGACGTCGGCATCGGCACGCGCGCCGGCTTCTACGACACGGTGGGCACCGCCCGCGACGTGCTGCAGAACCACCTGCTGCAGCTGCTCGCCCTGGTGGCGATGGAGGAGCCGACGGCCTTCGACGCCGACGCCATCCGCACCGAGAAGCTCAAGGTCCTCAACGCCATCAAGGTGCCGGAGGACGTGTTCACGCAGACGGTTCGCGGGCAGTACCTGACGGGGTGGGTGGCCGGGGAGCGCGTACCGGGGTACCTGGAGGAGAAGGACGTCCCGGCGGACTCCAAGACCGAGACGTACGTCGCGGTGCGGCTGGGCATCCAGAACCGCCGCTGGGCCGGGGTGCCGTTCTACATTCGGGCCGGCAAGCGCCTGCCGCGGCGGGTCACCGAGCTGGCGGTGCTGTTCAAGAAGGCGCCGCACCTGCCGTTCAACGATGCGGACGTGGAGATGCTCGGCAACAACCAGCTGGTCATCCGGGTCCAGCCGGACGAGGGCATGATGCTGAAGTTCGGCTCGAAGGTGCCGGGCACCACGATGGAGGTCCGCGACATCGCGATGGACTTCCAGTACGGCGAGGCGTTCACCGACGCGAGCCCGGAGGCGTACGAACGGCTCATCCTCGACGTGCTCATCGGCGATAAGACGCTGTTCCCGGACTCGGCCGAGGTCGAGGCGAGCTGGAACGTGATCGACCCACTGGAGGCGGCGTGGGAGGGCTCGACGCCCGAGACGTACCGCGCGGGCGAGTGGGGTCCCCGGGCCGCCGACGAGATGCTGGCCCGCGAGGGCCGCGCCTGGCGCCGGGCCTGACACCGGACAGGCGTGGAGGGAGAACGTAGACATGATCGGTTTGTGGGACACCACCGGCATCGAGGTCGTCAAGGCTCTCGCCAACGAGCGGCGCAGCGCCGGCGGGCTGACCAGTGGCCTGGCGCTGACGCTGGTCTCGGTGGTCGACGAGCGGCAGGTCCGCGAGGCCGAGGCGGCCGCCACGATCGCCGCCTCCGCGCACCCGTGCCGGCTGCTCATCATCGTGCGCGCCGACGTGACCCAGCAACGGTCACGGCTCGACGCGGAGATCGTCGTCGGCGGGCGCTTGGGCCCGTGCGAGGCGGTCGTGATGCGCATGCAGGGCCGCCTCGCGCTGCACGCCGAGTCGGTCGTGATGCCGCTGCTCGCCCCGGACGTGCCGGTGGTGACGTGGTGGCAGTGCGCGGCGCCGGATCGCATCGCGTACGACCCGCTCGGCGTCGTCGCCGACCGGCGCATCACCGACAGCGCCCAGGCCGACGACCCGGTCGCCGCGTTGCGGGTGCGCTCGGACGACTACGTGCCCGGCGACACCGACCTCGCCTGGTCGCGGATCACGCCGTGGCGCACCCTGCTGGCCGGGGCGTTCGACGGCAACCGGGTCGGCGTGCGGTCCGCGACGATCGTGGCGCCGGAGCACGACCCGACGGCGCTGCTGATGGGCGGCTGGCTGGAGGCGGGCCTCGGCGTGCACCCGGCGCGCCGCACCGGCACGAGCAGGATCATGGAGGCGGTCGAGGTCGAGTTCGAGGACGGCGACACCATGAGCCTGGCCCGCGACCTCAACGCGGGCATCGCCCGCCTGCAGCGCACCGGACAGCCGGACCAGATCCTGCCGCTGACCCGCCGGCCGCTCGGCGACGAGCTCGCCGAGGAGCTGCGCCGGCTCGACCCGGACCAGCCGTATGCCGCGGCCCTGGCGGCCGCGACCGGCAAGCGCAAGCTCGACGAGCGCACCGCGCCCCGCGTGCACATCTGGAAGGACCCGGCCCTCGCGGAACGTCCCGAGCCGGCCGACACCCCGCTACAGGAGACCATCGCATCGTGACCCAGAGCAAGGTAGTAGTACACACCGAGCCGAAGCTGCTCGCCGAGGCCGCCGCCGCGCGGCTCATCGTCCGGCTCACGGACGCGCAGGCCGAGCGGGGCGAGGCCACGCTCGTGCTCACCGGCGGACGCATCGCGGCGCAGATCTACCAGGCGATCCGGGACAGCCCGGTGCGCGACGCGGTGGACTGGTCGCGGGTGAACCTCTGGTGGGGCGACGAGCGGTTCCTGCCCTCAGGCGATCCGGAGCGCAACGAGACGCAGGCCCGCGCGGCGCTGCTCGACGTGCTGAAGCTCGATCCGGCCCGCGTGCACCCCATGCCGTCCTCGGACGGCCCGGACGGCGACGACGCCGAGGCGGCTGCCGCCGGCTACGCCGCGGAGCTGACCGAGGCGGCCCGCCCCGGGCACGCGGAGCTGCCCACCTTCGACGTGGTGCTGCTCGGCGTCGGCGAGGACGGCCACGTGGCCTCGGTCTTCCCGGAGCACCCGGTGACGCTGGAGTCGCGGCCGGTCTCGGCGGTGCGGGGCAGCCCGAAGCCGCCGCCGGTGCGCGTCACGCTCACCCTGCCCGCGATCAACACGGCCCAGGAGATCTGGCTGATCGCCTCCGGCGCGGGCAAGGCGAGCGCGGTGGGCCTGGCGCTCGCGTCCGCGGGCCCGCGGCAGATCCCGGCGGCGGGCGTGCACGGCCGGGAGCTCACGCTGTGGCTGCTCGACTCGGCCGCCGCACACGAGCTGCCACCGAAGTTCCGCAGCCTGATCTGAGCCGCTCAGTGCTCTGGGGCTCGCAGTGCGGGCCCCAGAGCACTATGCCAATCCGCGCCCAGCGGTTATGGGGCCCCCGGGGTGGGAACCCCGACAGCGCAACCGCTGGGCGCAGCCGGCAAAGTGCCCGCGAAGCGGGCAAGCGGGCTCGGGGTAGGAACCCCCCGGCAGCGCACAAGCCAAGCCCCGCGAGCCCCGCACAGCGATAACCGCAACCGCTAGGCGCAACCACTGCGCGCAGCGCCGCAAAGGTGCCCGCAGAGCGGGCATGGGGGGCTCCGGGGTGGGAACCCCCCGGCAGCGCCCGAGCGAAGCGAGCGCCGAGCTAGAAACTGCGCGCAGCGCCCGCAAGAGTGCCCGCGAAGCGGGCATGGGGGGCTCCGGGGTGGGAACCCCCCGGCAGCGCCCGAGCGAAGCGAGCGCCGAGCTAGGAACAGCCCGTCAATTGGGCGCTTGGCATTGCGAGAAGCCGAGTTCGGGCGGCGCAGTCCGTGCCTGCGATCTGCGTCGCCCGACCATCATGTTCGCCGTGATCACGGAGTAAAAATGCTCAAAAAGCAGCACGTTCGCTCCGTGATCATGGAGAGCCCCGTGCGCTGTGGGCGCCGGACGCATGACCACGGAGACTTTGCTCGGCGGACCGTCGCTGCCAGCCAAGTGACGGTCGCTCTAAGACCTGTGCTGACGCATCCTGGCCAGCGCCTCCTGCAGGATGGCCTCGCCGTCGGCGTCGCTGCGGCGCTCCTTGACGTACGCCAGGTGGGACTTGTACGGCTCGACCTTCGGCCGCTCCGGCGGGGCCTGCCGGTCTTGCCCGGCCGGGAGGCCGCACCTGGAGCAGTCCCAGGTGTCCGGGGGCGTGATCTCGGCGGCGAACGCCGGCTCGGTCACGTGCCCGTTGGCGCACCAGTAGGTGACGCTGCGGCGGGGAGCCTGGTCACCTCGCTCGGCCCACCGCATGGGGCCGGAGCCGACTCGTGTTCCGCGGATGGCGTTGCCAGCTGCCACGGCTGATCGCTCCTGTTCGTCGGGGGGTACGACGGCGCGCGGAGTGCGGGAGTGTGGGCGGAAACACCTGCGCGCGGCCCGAATCTTCTCGGACCGCGCGCACGAGTCTAGAGCCGCCCGATGGGCTCAGGCACCACCGTTCTGAACAATTTTCAGCCAGAGGCCGAGGCCGACGATGCAGGCGAACCAGATGATGCCCACCAGCAGCGTGTAACGGTCGAGGTTCTTCTCGGCGACCGACGAGCCCGCGAGGCTCGAGGACACGCCGCCGCCGAACATGCTCGACATGCCGCCGCCCTTGCCGCGGTGCAGCAGCACGAGGAGGGTCAGCAGCACGCTGGTGATGACCAGCAGCACGATCAGGGTGTAGGCGAACGCCGTCATGGCGCGGTCGTCCTCTCGGTGGGCGATTCTGGGCGCGATGTCTGCAGGGCAGCTTACTAGGCGAGTCCGAGCGCGCACAGGTCGGGCTGTCCGAATCGCGGGCGGATGAACCCGCGGCGGAGGTTCGTGCCGGCCGTGCGAGGCCTTCATGTGCGCGGAGCCTCCGCGTGCAGGGGGCCGGGCGGCAAACAGAACGTCGCGCGACCTGCGATAGGTCGCGCGACGCTGGGTGTTTCCGTGACTGCCGAGGCCTACTTGCCGAGCCGCACGATCCTGACAAAGCCTTCGGCGTCGATGCTGGCACCGCCGACGAGCGCGCCGTCGATGTCGGGCTGCTCGATGATCGCCGCGACGTTGTCGTGCTTGACCGAGCCGCCGTAGAGGATGCGCACCCGGTCGGCGGTGCCGCCGGTGTACTTCTCGGCCAGCCGGGTGCGGATCGCCCCGATGACCTCCTGCGCGTCCTGCGGCGTCGCCACCTTGCCCGTGCCGATCGCCCAGACCGGCTCGTACGCGATGACGATCTTCTCGACCTCGTCGGTCTTGATCTTCTCGAGCCCGGCGTCGAGCTGCGCAAGCGTGTAGCCCACGTGCTCGCCGGCCTCGCGGACCTCCAGGCCCTCGCCCACGCACAGGATCGGCGCGATGCCGTTGGCCAGCGCCGCCTTCACCTTGGCGTTGACCAGGGCGTCGTCCTCGCGGTGGTACTGCCGGCGCTCCGAGTGCCCGACGACCACATACTGGCAGCCGAGCTTGGCCAGCATGGCCCCGGAGACCTCGCCCGTGTAGGCGCCGGAGGCGTGCGCGGACAGGTCCTGCGCACCATAGCCGATGAGCAGCTTGTCGCCGTCCACGAGCGTCTGGACGCTGCGGATGTCGACGAACGGCGGGAGTACCACGGTCTCCACGTCGTTGAGCTGCTGCTCGGTGAGCGTGAAGGCCAGCTGCTGGACCAGCTTGATGGCCTCGAGGTGGTTGAGGTTCATCTTCCAGTTACCGGCCATGAGGGGCCGGCGTCCGGTCTGCTCCGCCATCGCTCAGTCCTCCAGCGCCGCGATGCCCGGCAGGACCTTGCCCTCGAGATACTCGAGGGAGGCGCCGCCGCCGGTGGAAATGTGGCTGAAGCCGTCCTCGGGGATGCCCAGCGCACGCACCGCCGCGGCCGAGTCGCCGCCGCCGACGACGGTGAAGCCGTCGACCTTGGTGATCGCCTCGGCGACGCCGCGGGTGCCGGCCTCGAACGGACGCTTCTCGAACACGCCCATCGGGCCGTTCCAGAAGACCGTCCTGGCACCGGCCAGGATGCCGGAGAACTCCGCGACGGCCTGCGGGCCGATGTCCAGGCCGAGCTCGTCGGCCGGGATCTCGCCGATGCCGACGGTCTTGGTGGCCGCGTCGTCGCTGATCTCGGTCGCGGTGACGACGTCGATCGGCAGCACGATCTTGTCGCCGCCGCGCTGGAGCAGGTCCTTGCAGGTGTCGACCAGCTCGTCCTGCAGCAGGCTCTTGCCGACCTCGTGGCCCTGGGCCTTGAGGAAGGTGAAGCACATACCGCCGCCGATGAGCAGCTTGTCGACCTTCGGCAGCAGCGCCTCGATGACGGCGAGCTTGTCGGAGACCTTCGAGCCGCCGAGGACGACCGCGTAGGGCCGCTCCGCCTCGCCGGTCAGCTTCGAGAGCACCTCGAGCTCGCGGCGCACCAGGTAGCCGGTGTAGCGCGGCAGCAACGCGGCCACGTCGTAGACGCTGGCGTGCTTGCGGTGCACGGCGCCGAACGCGTCGTCGACATACACGTCGCCGAACGCGGCCAGCTGCCGGGCGAACTCCTGGCGCTCGGCCTCGTCCTTGCTGATCTCCCCCGCGTTGAAGCGCAGGTTTTCCAGCAGGGCGACGTCGCCGTCGCCGAGGCCGGCGACCGCGGCCCGCGCCGAGTCGCCAACGGTGTCGGTGGCGAACGCGACGGGGCCGCCGAGCAGCTCACCCAGGCGGCCGGCGACCGGCTTCAGGGTGTACTCCGGGTCGGGCTCACCCTTCGGGCGGCCCAGGTGCGACACGACGGTGACCCGGGCGCCGCCCTGACGCAGCGCGTCGAGGGTCGGCAGAACGGCCCGGATGCGGCCGTCGTCGGTGATCTTCTCCCCGTCGAGCGGGACGTTGAGGTCGGCGCGCAGCAGCACGCGCCGACCCGCGACGCCCTCGCTCAGGAGGTCGTCGAGCGTTTTCACAGGCCGGTGCCGACCAGGGTGACGGCGTCGACGAGACGGTTGCTGTAGCCCCACTCGTTGTCGTACCAGCCGACGACCTTGACCTGGTTGCCGATGACCTTGGTCAGGCCCGAGTCGAAGATGCACGACGCCGGGTCGGTGACGATGTCGGTCGACACGATCGGGTCCTCGGTGTAGGTGAGGATGCCGGCCAGCGAGCCCTCGGCGGCGGCCTTGAGCGCGGCGTTGACCTCCTCGACGCTGGTGTCGCGCGAGACGGTCACGGTGAGGTCGGTCGCCGAGCCGGTCGGGACCGGCACGCGCAGCGCGTAGCCGTCCAGCTTGCCCTTGAGCTCCGGCAGGACCAGGCCGATCGCCTTGGCGGCGCCCGTCGAGGTCGGGACGATGTTCAGCGCGGCGGCGCGGGCACGGCGCAGGTCCTTGTGCGGGGCGTCCTGCAGGTTCTGGTCCTGGGTGTAGGCGTGGATCGTGGTCATGAGGCCACGCTCGATGCCGAACGTGTCGTTGATGACCTTCGCCATCGGCGCCAGGCAGTTGGTGGTGCACGAGGCGTTGGAGATGACCGTGTGCTTCGCCGGGTCGTACTGGTGCTCGTTCACGCCGAAGACGATCGTCAGGTCCTCGTTCTTGGCCGGGGCCGAGATGATGACCTTCTTGGCGCCGCCCTCGACGTGGACCTTGGCCTTCTCCGCGTCGGTGAAGATGCCGGTCGACTCGATGACGACGTCGGCGCCCAGGTCGCCCCAGGGCAGCTTCGACGGGTCGCGCTCGGCGAGGGCCTTGAAGGTCTTGCCGTCGACGGTGATTTCGTCCGCGGTCGCCTTGACCTCCTTGCCCAGGCGGCCGAGGATGCTGTCGTACTTCAGCAGTTGCGCCAGCGTCGCGTTGTCGGTCAGGTCGTTCACGCCGACAACCTCGATGTCGGCGCCCTTCGCGAGGGCTGCCCGGAAGAAGTTGCGGCCGATACGGCCGAAGCCGTTGATGCCAACCCGGATGGTCACTTCGACACATCTCCTCGTCTCGTCGCTACCCGGCCGTCCCTTTACCGATGCCGGGCGCCAGATGAGTGTTATTGGCTCGCCCACCCTGGTCCCGCCGGTCCGGACCCCACCCGATACACAGGGTCCGGCCGCGTGTCGCGGCGGCGATCGAACAGCGAAGAGCGACCCGAGTCGGCCTCATCGCCGAACAGGGAAACCCTATCGTCTCGAACCGGTCACGGTCCCGCCGGGGTGTCGGGTGACACGTTTCCCCCGGGCACTCACCCGACCAGCATCTCCGGGGTGACCGCCGACTCGGTGTCCGGAATGCCCAGATCACGCGCCCGCTTGTCGGCCAGCGCGAGCAGCCGGCGGATCCGCCCAGCGATCGCGTCCTTGGTCAGCGGCGGGTCGGCGAGCGCGCCGAGCTCCTCCAGCGAGGCCTGCCGGTGCTCCAGGCGCAGCGTGCCGGCGCTGAAGAGGTGCTCGGGCGCGGAGTCGGCGAGGATCTCCATCGCCCGGGCGACCCGGGCGGCGGCGGCCACCGCGGCCCGCGCCGAGCGGCGGAGGTTGGCGTCGTCGAAGTTCGCCAGGCGGTTGGCGGTGGCCCGCACCTCGCGGCGCACCCGCCGCTCCTCCCAGGTCAGTACGCTCTGGTGCGTCCCGATGCGGGTGAGCAACGCGGCGATGGCGTCGCCGTCCTTGACCACGACCCGGTCCACCCCGCGCACCTCGCGGGCCTTGGCGGTGATGCCGATGCGCCGGGCGGCACCGACCAGCGCGAGCGCGGCCTCCGGCCCCGGGCAGGTGATCTCCAGCGCGCAGCTGCGGCCCGGCTCGGTCAGCGAGCCGTGCGCCAGGAACGCACCCCGCCACGCGGCGACCGCGCAGCACATGTTCGCCGACACGACGTGCGGCGGCAGGCCGCGAACCGGTCGCCCGCGCACGTCCAGCAGGCCGGTCTGGCGGGCGAGGGCCTCGCCGTCCTTGACCACGCGCACGATGAAGTGGCTGGCCTTGCGCAGACCGCCGGAGGCCAGGACGTGGATCTCGCTGGAGTACCCGTACACCTCCGACACCTCGCGGCGCAGCCGTCGGGCGGCGGCGTTGGTGTCCAGCTCGGCCTCCACGACGACCCGGCCGGAGACGATGTGCAACCCGCCGGCGAAGCGCAGCAGCGAGGCCATCTCGGCGCGCCGGCAGCAGGGTTTCGCCACGTCCACCCGGCTCAGCTCGTCCTTGACCGCAGCGGTCATCGCCATTCTGTCGTCACCTCGCGGTTTTCGTGTTCAAGGTCATGTCGTGACGTGCCTGCGCCCGCCCGTGCCACGCGCCGGGCGCCGTTACCGGTGTGCGCCCCCCGCCCGCAATCCCGGCGCGGCCATCGGCGCGCAACAAAGGCTCGAGTGCCGCGGCCAGCGCCTTCGGGTCGTGCCGGGGCGCCCCTTCGCCGACGGCGACCGGGGCCAGGACCAGCCGCGCACCCAGCGATTCTGCCGCACGATGGACCGGTTCGGGGTCGCCTACGGCTTTCCCGTCGGCAAGAACTACATCGACGCGCAATTCAGGCAGGTAACGATGCAGCGCGGCCAGGTGCTCCGGCAGCGTCAGCCCGGCGGTCTCGCTGTCGGCGGCCAGGTTGAGCGTGACCAGCCGCCGGGCCGGGCTGTCCCGGATGGCGGCGGCGAGCCCCGGGACCAGCAGGTGCGGGATGACGCTGGTGAACCAAGACCCGGGTCCGAACAGCAGCCAGTCGGCGTCGCGCACGGCCCGCACCGCCTCGGCGCACGCCTCCGGCTCGGCCGGGGTCAGGCGTACCCGATCGATGGTCTTCGTCGTCACCGCGACCTCGTGCTGACCGCGGACGGTGACGACCTCGCCACCCTCGGAAAGATCCGCCTCGATGTGCAGCGGATCCCGGGACATCGGCAGCACGCGGCCGCCGCAGCGCATCATCTGCGCGGCCCGGTCCAGCGCGACGACCGGGTCGCCGGCGAGCTCCATCAGCCCACAGAGCACCAGGTTGCCGACCGGGTGCCCGGCGATGTCGTC
Organism: Dactylosporangium sp. NPDC000555; assembly: GCF_040300025.1. Taxonomy (NCBI): domain Bacteria; kingdom Bacillati; phylum Actinomycetota; class Actinomycetes; order Micromonosporales; family Micromonosporaceae; genus Dactylosporangium; species Dactylosporangium sp. NPDC000555. The sequence goes on from NZ_JBEPDB010000034.1 coordinate 64,476, forward strand.
CTCGCCGGCGAACCGGTGCTGGAACAGGTCGGCGGTCGCGGTCTCCTCGGCGAGAGCGGCGAGGGCCTGACGCAGATCCCCCGGGGGCAGTATGTCGCGGGTCGCGCGCAGCCGGCCGCTGGAGCCGCCGTCGTCGGCGACCGTGACCACGGCCGTGATGTCCAGGGGCAGCTGGCGCTGGAGCATGCGCAGGGCGCGCAGCGAGGCGGACAGGCCGTGCCCGCCGCCGAACGCGACCGCCCGGACGGCCCGGCCCGCCGCCCGTGCGCCGTTGTCGCCGCCCGCCTTCAGGCCCGTCATTCGCGTCCCAGGTCGCGGTGCTGGGGCGACGCCGCGAGCCGCATGTCGCGCAGCCGCCGGGCGAGCTCCTCGGCGATGGCGACGCTGCGGTGCTTGCCGCCCGTGCACCCGACGGCGATCGTCAGGTAGCGCTTGCCCTCGCGCTCGAACCCGGGCGCCGTGGCGTTGATCAGCCGCGCATACGTCTCCACGAACGTGATCGCCCCGCGCTGCCCGAGAACGTACCGGCTGACGTCGGTCTCCCTGCCCGTGTGCTCCCGCAGCTCCGGCACCCAGTACGGGTTGGGCAGGAAGCGCGCGTCGAGCACGAAGTCGGCGTCGGGCGGCAGCCCGTACTTGAAGCCGAAGGACAGGACCGTGACCCTGATCTGAGTCGTGTCCTCCTCGCCGAACATCTCCTCGATGCGCCCGCGCAACTGGTTGACATTCAGGTGACTCGTGTCGATCAGGACGTCGGCCTGCTCACGTGCCTCCTGCAGCAGCTCGCGCTCGGCGGCGATGCCGTCGGACAGGCGCCCGGCGCCCTGCAGCGGGTGCGAGCGCCGGACGCTCTCGAAGCGCCGGATCAACACCTCGTCGTCGGCGTCGACGAACACCATCCGCGGGTTGAACCCACGCTCCCGAAGTGACTTGACCGCGCCCGGCAGGTCCGTCGAGAACGCGTGGCTGCGCACGTCGAGCACCATGGCGGTGCGACGGACGGCCCCCTTCGCGGCGTGGGCGAGCTCGGCCATGTCGAGCAGCAGCGCCTGCGGCAGGTTGTCCACGACGTAATACCCGACGTTTTCGAGCGCCCGCGCGACGGTGCTGCGCCCGCCTCCGGACACTCCCGTCACGATGACCAGGTCGGTGGTCTTACGCCCCGGCACCCCTGCTTCGCCGGCGGCGCGGCCCACGACGGCCTGCTCGGGTCCCCGCTCGGCCCCCGGCTCCACGTCCCAGCCCGCGATGGCCCGGTCGGCTCCCCGCCCGGTCCCCGGCTCCGCGTCCCAGCCGACGATCGCCCGCTCGGCCTCCGGCTCCGGTTCCCGGCCCACGACGATCGGCCCGGCACCACGGCCGGGGGCGGCGCCACCGGTCTCCAGCGTGTCCGGGTCGGCTTCCCGCCCGGATTCGCGGTCGGCGAAGGTCCGCCCGTCCCGCGAATCCGCGGCCGGGTCACCTAACGGCGGGGCGCCGTCGTCGGGCGCGGGGGCGTCATTCGGCACGTCGCCTTCTCTCGACACGTCGATGAGTTTATGTCGTACCGCTCGCACCATCGGACGGTCGGTCGGTTTGCACTAGTTCGCGGTATCCGTTCCATCCGTCGCCGCTTCACCCGACCTCGCCACCGCCGGCACACGAACGGGTGACTCCACGCTGTCGTCGCCGTGCGCCGCGTCACGTTCCCCGCCCGGCACGCCGCCGTCTTCGCGCACCTCGTCCGCCTCGTCGACGGCCTCGGGCACCGCGTCACGACGGCCCTCGCTCGCCTGGCCAACGCCCTCACGCGGCAGATCACGGTGCGTGTCCGCCCGGCCACCGGGCTCGTCGCGCGGCTGGTCACGGGCCCCGTCCGGCTCGTCAACGGCCTCGCGTGGCTCGTCATGGGTCTTGCCGGCGGCGGTGCGGGCCTCCGCGGTCGCGGAGTTCGCCTCGTCGATGGCTGGGGCGGAGGACTCGGCCGGGCCGTCGGGCGTGGCGGGGGCGGCGGCGCCCGGGGCGGCGGGGAGGTCACCGCCGAGGGCGGTGAGGATCGCCTCCGCCGTGCGGCGGCCGATGCCCGGGACCTCCGCGATCTCGTCGAGGCTCGCCGCTTTCAGCCTTTTGAGTGAACCGAAGTGGCGCAGCAGGGCCTTGCGGCGGATCTCGCCGAGGCCCGGCACGGCGTCCAGGGTCGACGCGGTCATGCGCTTCGAGCGCTTCTGGCGGTGGTACGTGATCGCGAAGCGGTGGGCCTCGTCGCGGACCCGCTGCAGCAGATACAGGCCCTCGGAGGCGCGCGGCAGGATCACCGGGAACTCGTCGTCGGGCAGCCACACCTCCTCCAGGCGCTTGGCGAGGCCGCAGATCGTGATGTCGTCGATGCCGAGGTCGAGCAGCACCTGGGCGGCGGCGTTGACCTGGGGCTGGCCGCCGTCCACGACGACGAGCTGGGGCGGGTAGGCGAACTTGCGCGGGCGCCCCGTCGTCGGGTCGATGCCGGGGCGGGACGGGTCGACCTCGCCGGCCTCGTCGATCTCGACCTTGGCGTCGAGGTATCGCGCGAACCGCCGCCGCAGCACCTCGGAGATCGCCGACACGTCATCGGTCGCGCCGTTGATCGCGAAGCGCCGATACTCGCTCTTGCGCGACAGCCCGTCCTCGAAGACGACCATGCTCGCGACCACGTCGGTGCCCTGGATCTGCGACACGTCGTAGCACTCGATGCGCAGCGGCGCGGTCTGCATGCCCAGCGCCTCGGTGATCTCCTCCAGCGCCTTGCTGCGGGTGCTGAGGTCGCCGGCCCGGCGCAGCTTGTGCTGCTGCAGGGCCTGCTCGGCGTTGCGCGCGACGGTGTCGGCGAGGGCCTTCTTGTCGCCGCGCTGCGGCACCCGGATCGCGACCCGGCTCCCGCGCAGCCGGGTCAGCCAGTCGGCGAGCGCGTCGACGTCGGCCGGCAGCTCCGGCACCAGCAGCTCCCGCGGCAGGTCGGCGGCCTCGGCACCGGCCTCGCTGCCGTAGATCTGGGTGCAGAAGTGGTGCACGAGGTCGCCGATGGTGAGATCCTCGGTCTTCTCCACGATCCAGCCGCGCTGGCCGCGTACCCGCCCGCCGCGCACGTGGAACACCTGGACCGCGGCCTCGAGCGGGTCGTCGGCGAAGGCGACCACGTCGGCGTCGGTACCGTCGCCGAGCACCACCGCCTGCTTCTCCATCGCGCGGCGCAGCGCACCGAGGTCGTCGCGCAGCCGCGCGGCGCGCTCGAAGTCCAGCTCGTCGGAGGCCTCATACATCTCCCGCTCGAGCTGCTTGATCATCGTGTCGGTCCGGCCGGCCATGAAGTCGCAGAAGTTCTCGACGATCTGCCGGTGCTCGTCCTCGCTGACCCGGTCGACACACGGCGCCGAGCACTTCCCGATATACCCCAGCAGGCACGGCCGCCCGATCTGCCCCGCGCGCTTGAAGACGCCCGACGAGCACGTGCGGGCCGGGAACACCCGCAGCAGCAGGTCCAGCACCTCGCGGATGGCCCAGGCGTGCGCATACGGCCCGAAATAGCGCACGCCCTTGCGCTTGGCGCCGCGCATCACCTGCAGCCGCGGATACGCCTCGTCGAGCGTGACGGCGAGATACGGATAGCTCTTGTCGTCGCGATACCGGACGTTGAACCGCGGGTCGTACGCCTTGATCCAGTTGTACTCGAGCTGCAGCGCCTCGACTTCGGTGCCGACGGTGACCCAGTCGACCCGCGACGCCGTGGTGACCATCTGCTGGGTGCGCGAGTGCAGCGTCCACAGCTCGGCGAAGTAGCTGCTGAGCCGCTGCCGGAGGCTCTTGGCCTTGCCCACGTAGATGACCCGGCCGGCGGGGTCGTAGAAGCGATACACCCCCGGCGCGTCGGGAATGGTCCCCGGAGCGGGCCGATACGTCGACGGGTCAGGCACGGTTCGAGACTATCCGGGGGGTACGACAAAATCGGCGACGGCCGGTCGCCGCGACGGCAACCGGCCATCGCCGAGCACGTCACGCCGTCAGGTAGATGTCCTCACCGTCGATGCGCAGCTTCTTCTCGTCGAGCTTCGCGGGGGCCGGTGGGTTGGTGACCGAGCCGTCCACCGCCGAGAAGGTGCTGCCGTGACACTTGCAGTTGATCGAGTTGTTCGCCACATCCGTCACGACGCACAGCTGGTGCGTGCAGATCGCGGTGAAGGCCTTGAACGTGCCGGGCTCCGGCTGGGTGATCACGATGCCGCCGCCGACGGTGACGATCTTGCCACCCTTGACCGGAATGTCCGACTTCTTGGCGATCGGGCCGCTGGGAGTGGAGTCTTTGGCGGTGCTGTTCGATCCGCTGTCTCCGCCCCCACAGGCGGCGATGACGGACGAGGCCGTCACACCGACGGCTCCGGCGAGCACCGCGCGGCGGGTCGTGTCACTCATCAAGCTCCTCCAATGGTCGTAGGCCCGCAGGCTGCGGCCATGAATACACAGAACGTGGAAGGTACGGTTCAATCCGGTCAGGCGCGCACGACGTAGCCGCCGCGCACCTCGACCTTGATGCCCTTGAGACCGCGCGTTGCCGGGCCATCCACCCGGCTGCCGTCGGCGACCTTGAACTTCGAGTTGTGCCGCGGGCACTGGATGATCGGGTTGCCGTCGAACGGCGGGTCGACGATCTGGCCCTCGTGCGGGCACGCCGCGTCGTACGCCCTGAAGGTCCCCTTCGCCGGCTGGATCACCAGCACGGTGTCCTTGACGACAACCCCGCCGCCGACCGGCACCTCGCCCGCGGCGACCAGCGCGTTGGACGGCACCTGTGGATCGCCGCTGCGGCCCGACCCGGTGTCGTCGAACGGGTTGCCGCGAGCGCTGGTCGGCGCGGCCGGCGCGCTGGAGCCGCCCGGCTGCCCGCCGGCGCCCGCGGACGGCTCGTCGCCGCCGCACCCGGCGAGCACCACGATGCCCATCGCGCCCGCGCCCAGCAGGAGCGTGCGCCGCGCGGCGACGGCGCAGGGGTTGAAGACGTCCTCGACCGACACGTGACTCCTCCTGGGTTCAGCCTCGCCAGCGGCCACCGTAGCAGCGCCGCCCGCGAGCCCCCGATCGCAGGAGAAGTGACCGGGGACGGCCCGCGAGGCCGTCCCCGGCACCTGCTCAGCCCTTGGCCGCCGCCTTCTTCGCCGGGGCCTTGCGCGGTGCGGCCTTCGTGGCCTTGGTCGCCGCGGAGGCCGTGTTCTTCGCCGCGGCCGTCGTCTTCGCCGGGGCGGCCGCCTTGGCCGCCGGGGCTGCCTTGGCCGAAGTGGCCGCCTTGGCCGCCGGGGCCGCCTTCGCGCGGGCACCGGCGGTCTTCCTCGGCACCGCGGCCGGCTTGGTCCCGTTGGCCTGCGCCGCGCGGTCGCGGGCCGCCGGGTCGCCGCTGGCCGGGCCGGTCAGCCCCAGCACGTGGCGCAGGAACTGCCCGGTGTAGCTGTCCGGGAGCTCGGCGACCTCCTCCGGGGTGCCGGCGGCGACGACCGTGCCGCCCTTGTGGCCGCCCTCCGGACCCATGTCGATGATCCAGTCGGCGGTCTTGATGACGTCGAGGTTGTGCTCGATGACGATGACCGTGTTGCCCTTGTCCACCAGGCCCTGCAGCACCAGCAGCAGCTTGCGGATGTCCTCGAAGTGCAGCCCGGTGGTCGGCTCGTCCAGCACGTACACCGTCCGGCCCGTCGAGCGCTTCTGCAGCTCGGAGGCGAGCTTCACGCGCTGCGCCTCGCCGCCGGAGAGCGTCGGGGCGGGCTGGCCGAGCCGCACGTATCCCAGGCCGACGTCGACCAGCGTCTTGAGGTGCCGGTGGATGGCCGGGATCGCCTCGAAGAAGCCGGCCGCCTCATCGATGGGCATGTCCAGCACCTCGGCGATGGTGCGGCCCTTGTAGTGCACCTCGAGGGTCTCGCGGTTGTACCGCGCGCCCTTGCAGACCTCGCACGGGACATACACGTCGGGCAGGAAGTTCATCTCGATCTTGATCGTGCCGTCGCCGGCGCACGCCTCGCAGCGGCCGCCCTTGACGTTGAACGAGAACCGCCCCGGGCCGTAGCCGCGGACCTTCGCCTCGACCGTCTCGGCGAAGAGCTTGCGGACGTTGTCGAAGACGCCGGTGTACGTCGCCGGGTTGGACCGCGGCGTCCGGCCGATCGGCGACTGGTCGACGCCGACCACCTTGTCCACGAGGTCGAGGCCGGAGATGCGGGTGTGCCGCCCGGGCACCAGCCGGGCGCCGTTGACGGTGTTGGCCAGCACGGCGTGCAGGATGTCGTTGACCAGCGTCGACTTGCCCGAGCCGGAGACGCCGGTGACGGCGACGAGCTGGCCCAGCGGGAACGGCACGGTCAGGTTGTGCAGGTTGTGCTCGCGGGCGCCGACAACGACCAGCTCGCGGCCGGGCGTGCGCGGGCGCCGGATGGCCGGGGTCGGGATGCTGCGGCGGCCGGACAGGTAGGCGCCGGTCACCGAGTCCTCGGTCTTGACCAGGTCGTCGTAAGGCCCGCTGTGCACGACCCGGCCGCCCTGCTCGCCGGCACCGGGCCCGATGTCGACGATCCAGTCGGCGGTGCGGATGGTGTCCTCGTCGTGCTCGACGACGATGAGCGTGTTGCCGAGGCTCCTCAGCCGCATGAGGGTCTCGATGAGGCGGTGGTTGTCGCGCTGGTGCAGGCCGATGCTCGGCTCGTCGAGGACGTAGAGCACGCCGACCAGCCCGGAGCCGATCTGGGTGGCCAGGCGGATGCGCTGCGCCTCGCCGCCGGACAGCGTGCCGGCGGCCCGGTCGAGGGAGAGATAGTCCAGGCCGACGTCGACGAGGAACCGCAGCCGGGCGTTGATCTCCTTGAGCACCCGTTCGGCGATCATCTTCTGCCGGTCGGTGAGCGTCATCGCGCCGAGCAGCTCGGCACACTCCCCCACCGACAGGTTGCACACGTCGGCGATGCTGCGCCCGGCGATCGTCACCGCGAGGATCTCCGGCTTGAGCCGGGTGCCGCCGCAGGTGCCGCAGGGCACGTCGCGCATATACCCCTCGTACTTGTCCCGCGACCAGTCGCTCTCGGTGTCGGAGTGGCGGCGCTCGATCCACTGCACCACACCCTCGAACCCGGTGTAGTAGGAGCGCTCGCGGCCGTACTTGTTGCGATAGCGGACGTGGACCTGGTCCTCGGAGCCGTAGAGAATCGCCTTCTGGCCGCGCGAGGAAAGCGCGCGCCACGGGGTGTCGAGGTTGAAGCCCTCGTCGTCGCCGAGCGCCTCGAGCAGCCGCAGGAAGTAGTCCAGCGTGTGGCCGGTCGCCCAGGGCGCGATCGCGCCCTCGCGCAGGGAGCGCTCCGGGTCCGGGACGATGAGCTCCGGGTCGACCTCCTTCTTGGTGCCGATGCCGGTGCAGTCCGGGCAGGCACCATACGGCGCGTTGAAGGAGAACGAGCGCGGCTCGAGGTCCTCGATCGACAGCGGGTGCTCGTTGGGGCAGGCGAGGTGCTCGGAGAACAGCCGCTCCCGGTGCTCGTCGTCCTCCGGCAGGTCGACGAACTCGAGGATCACGATGCCGGCGGCGAGCTTGAGCGCGGTCTCGACCGAGTCGGTGAGCCGCTGCTTGGCGCTCGGCTTCACCGCGAGCCGGTCGACGACCACCTCGATGGTGTGCTTCTCCTGCTTCTTGAGCTTCGGCGGGTCGGTCAGCTGGTGCACGACGCCGTCGATGCGGGCCCGCGCGTAGCCCTTGGACTGCAGCTCGCTGAACAGGTCGACGTATTCGCCCTTGCGCCCCCGCACCACCGGCGCGAGCACCTGGAAACGGGTGCCCTCGTCCATCGCCAGGACACGGTCGACGATCTGCTGGGGCGTCTGCTTGGTGATCGCCTCACCGCAGACCGGGCAGTGCGGCTCGCCGACGCGGGCGTACAGCAGCCGCAGGTAGTCGTAGACCTCGGTGATGGTGCCGACCGTCGAGCGAGGGTTGCGCGAGGTCGACTTCTGGTCGATCGAGACCGCCGGGGACAGGCCCTCGATGAAGTCGACGTCGGGCTTGTCCATCTGGCCGAGGAACTGGCGCGCATAGGAGGAGAGTGACTCGACATATCGCCGCTGGCCCTCGGCGAAGATCGTGTCGAACGCCAGGCTCGACTTGCCCGAGCCGGACAGCCCGGTGAACACGATCATCGCGTCGCGCGGCAGATCGAGGCTGACGTCGCGAAGGTTGTGCTCGCGGGCGCCACGGATGATCAAGCGGTCGGACATGCTTCCCCTTGGCAGAGACAACTTGGCATGATTTGTCCGGTTGGAACACCGTCACGGTGCCAGCCGACAACTCTAACCAGGGGGTATGACATTTTTCGGCGCCCGATCACTCGAGGGATGTTCGAACGGGCGATGACCCCGCGGCTACGGCCGTGCCGGCCGCCGGCGTTCGCGGCTTTCGCGCCGCATCCGCCGTACCGCTGCCAGCATCTGCTCTTTTTGTAACTTCTGCCAATGGGCGTAACGCCGCGGGCTCAGCTCGCCGGCCTCGACCGCGGCCCGGACGGCACAGCCCGGCTCGTCGGCGTGGTTGCAGTCCTGAAACCGGCAGTGTGCCGCGAGCCGCGTCACGTCCGCGAACGCCCGGTCGAGCCCGGCCGCGGTGTCGAACATGCCGACGAGGCGTACGCCGGGAGTGTCGAGAACCGAACCGCCGCCCGGCATCGGGATCAACGCCCGATACGTGGTGGTGTGCCGGCCCCGGCCATCGGCGCGCAGCTCGCGGGTCTGCATCACCGGCGCCCCGGCGAGCGCGTTGACCAGGCTGGACTTGCCCGCCCCGGACTGCCCGAGCAGGCCGAGCGTGCGGCCGTGCGCGACGAGCGGGCGCAGCGCGTCCAGGCCCAGCCCGGTGCGAGCGCTGACGGCGTGCACCTCCACGCCGGACGCGCGCCCCGGCATCTGCGCCGCGAGCGCCTCCGGATCGGCCGCCAGGTCGGCCTTCGTGAGTACCAGATGCGGCCTTGCCCCCGACTCCCACGCCAGCGCCAGCAGCCGCTCGATGCGCCCCAGGTCGGGCGAGGGGTCGACCGGTTCGACGACCGCGACCGAGTCGACGTTCGCCGCCAGGACCTGTCCGAAGGACTCCTCGCCCGCCACCGCGCGGACGATCGCCGTGCGCCTGGGCAGCACCGCCTCCCCCGTCAGCCGCCCGTCCGGCCAGGTGCGCACGACCAGCCAGTCGCCGGCGCAGGGCAGCGCGCCCGGGTCCTGCGCGGCGCGGGCCAGCAGGCCGCCCGACAGGCTCGCCCGGACCGGGCCGCCGGCCGAGAGCGCGGTGCAGACGCCCCGGTCCACGCGGCTGACCCGCGCGGGCCGCTGACCGGGCACGGCGAACCGGCGCTCGAAGGCCGCGGCGAAGGCGTCGTCCCAGCCCAGGGCCGACAGGTCGATGTGCATGGCATCCTTCCGTACGAACTGGCGTTCGGAAATCCACGGTAGGCAGCGCGCCCATGCCGCGAAACCGAATATCGAGGCTATGGTCAGGTGTGCTTCCCTCGCATGTGCTGGCCGGCGCCGTCGGACTCCGCCTCGATCGGGCCGATGTGCAGTGGCACGTCTCGCCCGGCCAGGACGACTCGCTGATGCGGTTCTGGCTGACGTTCGGCGGCACGTCGTACGGGTTTCACGTCGGCGCCGAGGACGAGATCCTGGACGTGATCGTCGAGGAGCGCGGGACCGACGCCGAGATGGGCGTCTACGGGCGCCTCGAGGTCAGGTCCGCCGCCGGCCGTGACCCCGCGGCCTGCGCGGTCGGCCAGCGGCTCATCGTGGTCCATGATCTCTTCGCGGGGTACCTCGGGAAGCCCATCGGCGCCAGGCTGTCCTTCGAGACCGTCGACCTCAGCGTGGCCGACTGGGAGGACGAGCTGCACTGGGCCACCGGCGACCTGCCGCCCGCCGTCGGGGTACGTCAGCGCTAGGGTGTCTGCTGTGACGGCCGATCCGCTGGTGCTCAACCCCGAGCTCGAACGAGCCACCGCCCGGCTGCTCGCCACCGTTCGCGGCCTCGACGACGCATCGCTCGCCGCGCCCTCCCGGTGCCCCGGCTGGACCCGCGGCCACGTGCTCAGCCACCTGGCCCGCAACGCCGACGCGTACGTCAACCTGCTGACCTGGGCCCGCACCGGCGTGCGCACCCCCGCGTACGCGAGCCCGCAGGCGCGCGACGCCGACATCGAGGCCGGCGCGGCCCGCCCGCTCGCGGAGCAGCTCGCCGACCTCGAGGCCGCCGCCGCCCGTTTCGCCGCGGCGATCGACGCGACCCCCGCCGCGGCGTGGGCGGCGATCGTGGCGTTCCCGTCCGGCGAGGAGGTCCCTGCCGCCCGGCTCGTGTGGGCGCGTATCTGCGAGGTCGAGCTGCACCATGTCGATCTCGACGCCGGCTACGGTCCCGCCGACTGGCCGCCCGCGTTCCCGCTGCGCCTGCTCCACGACCCGTCGACCCCGCGCGTGGCGACCCTCGCGGACCCGGACGGCACCGCGCTGCTCACCGTCCCCTTCGCACCGACCGTGACCGGCCCGGCACATCGGCTAGCCGCCTGGCTCTCCGGCCGTGGCGACGGCACCGGCCTGACCGGCGACCTGCCCAGCCTGGAGGCGTGGAAATGACGACCGGACTCTCGATCACCAAGCTTTCCGTCGGACCGATGGACAACAACGCGTACCTGCTGCGCTGCCGCACCACCGGCGAGGGCGTCCTGATCGACGCGGCCAACGAGGCGCCACGACTGCTCCAGCTCGTGGAGCCGGAGGGCATCCGCACGGTCGTCACCACCCACCGCCACACCGACCACTGGATGGCCCTCGCCGAAGTGATCGAGGCGACGGGCGCGCAGTCCCTGGCCCACCCGGCCGACGCGCCCAAGATCCCGGTGGTCACCGGCACCCTGAACGAGGGCGACACCCTCCGCGTCGGCGACTGCAGCCTGTCGGTGATCCACCTGGTCGGCCACACCCCGGGCTCGATCGCCCTGTACTACGAGCCGGACGGCGGCCACCTCTTCACCGGCGACTCCCTCTTCCCGGGCGGCGTCGGCAACACCCACGGCAACAAGGCCCATTTCGACTCACTCTTCCACGACGTGACCACGAAGATCTTCGACCGGCTGCCGGACGAGGTGACGTTCTACCCGGGCCACGGCAAGAACTCCACGATCGGCGCCGAGCGCCCGTCCCTGCAGGAGTGGCGCGAACGCGGCTGGTGACGATCGGCTCGGGACCCTCCCGGCTGTCGGCGACAGGCCGGCCCCAGAAGCGTTGATGGCCGCGGAGCCCAGCCCGAAGACGACCTCTTCGGATGCTGACGCACGTATCGCGGATGCCGACTCATCGGACACCGCAGGGTCCTGGCGAACGCTTGGGGTGTCCGCGACGGCGAGGCGGCCGCCCGCCTCGTCAAACACTTCGCCACGGCGTCGATCTCGGCGAGACCCAGGGACGAAAGCCGCAACGGCCAGGTCCCGATCTATGCGGTCCACGAGGCCAGTCGTCTCCGCGTGCAAGCCATCGGCGAACCCGAACCGATCCTTCTGAACCTTGGCCGGAAACGGCGAAATACTGCGGTCCATCCGCTTGAGCGGATCACCGTCGTGCCGTGGGAGTTCCCCGTTCAAGATCTCCCAGAATCCCCCGGGCGAGATCCGCAAGGGGCTCGCCTCCCGGCGGTTCCGTCCGCGACGAGGCCCGGCCGCACGAGCCTCGACGACTGCCCGACCGAAGACGAGCTTCGCAACGATGGACCAGCGAGCTCTAGCTCTTGACCCAAGAATTCGGACTTGCATTGACCTTGTGGAATTGACCGTTCGGTTGATTCCGTTCGTGAAATCGCTGATAGAGGCGATCCGAAGATGCAGCCCTATGACCCGAGGTTCACAAAGGCGCCACTTGGTGACCGCAACATATGGGCCGATGTAGCTAACTATCGATTATCATCTATTAATGAATCGCCAGGATATCTCCTAGATTTTCGCAACGTGCCTTCATCGGATCCCGAAATACTCATCGAGCTGTTCCGGGGCAGACCGGCGCTGGCCGCCGAGCTCCTGAGCGGCCCTCTGCACGGCGCGCTGCCAGACTTCCGGATCGCCCGGCTGTCATCTAGCGAGTTTACCGACGTGACCCCGACCGAGTACCGGGCAGACGCGGTCGTCACGCTGGACGGCACCAACGGACCGGTCCTCGCCGTCGTGGTCGAGGTGCAGCTGCGGGTCGACGCGCGGAAGCGGCGCAGCTGGCCGGTGTACATCACGACCCTGCACGCACGGCTCGGCTGCCCGGTCGCCCTGCTGGTGATGTGCCCCGACCAAGCCGTCGCCGACCGGTGCGCGGCCCCGATCGCGATCGGCCCGCCCGGCTCGGTGCTGACGCCCGTGGCGCTCGGCCCCGACCAGGTTCCCGTCGTCACCGACCCCGACACAGCTGAGCGCGCCCCCGAACTCGCGGTGCTGTCCGCGCTGGCTCACGGAGGCCGCCCGGACCCCACGCCGGTGTTCGAAGCACTACTCGCCGCACTCGACGTAATCGATCCAGTCCATGCCAACCTGTACACTGACCTGGTATTCAAGGACCTGCCGGAGGCTGCCCGGGAATGCCTGGAGGAGCTCATGACCACCACGAGTCACCGCTACCAAAGCGACTTCGCCCGCCGCTACTTCGACGAGGGTGAGGCCAGCGGCGAGGCGCGCGGCCTGGCCACCGGTGAGGCCCGCGGCCTAGCCGTAGGTGAGGCGCGCGGCCTGGCCACCTCGGTCTTGGCGATCCTCAGCGACCGGGGCGTCGACGTTCCGGACGACATCCGCGCTCGAATCGTCGGCTGCACCGACCTCGACAAGCTCCACGCCTGGCTCCACCGCGCCATCAAGGCCGACACGATCCAGGACCTCGGCGACTAACCGCTCAGCACGGCAACGCCGCCACTGGCCAACGGGCCAGCGGCGGCGCCTGAGGTCCCCGCAGCGGGCGAGACGAGCGGAGAAGCCCGTTCGCCTTCGACCCGCCGCCGCCCTCACTCGTCGGGGCGGGCGCCAAGCCTTCAGGCCAGGCGCTCGGCCTGGGCGTGAACGATACGAAGTCGACCCCGGCTACCGCGAAGCGGTGGTGGGCGCGGACCACGATGAGGTGATCTCAGTAAGAACTGCGTAGGTCTCGGTTTTCGAATTGGGTGAGCACGAGCGCGGCGACATGGGCCACCAGTTCCTTGGGCACGTCGACCATGGCACGGTATGTGATCAGATGGGGTCCTCACCGTAGAGAAGGATCTTGTGGTGAGAACTCATCTACCGAAGGCTCCACGCCCCGTCCAAAATTGTCCAGTGTGGATGATCTGGGCGTGTCATCCAGATTTCGCACGCATCCCCGTTGAGATCACCTTGTTGTTATAAACTGCCGTTCGGGGCGGTGGTTTCGGTCGGATTCTGGGATAATTGCATGCATGGGGCAGCTGGGATTGTTTTCAAGGGCGGAGTTGGCTGCCATGCGTGACCGGACCAGATCACGTCGCTATTCTCCGGCGAAGGAGCAGTTCCGCCGGGAGCACGCACGGCATCGAGACTGGGGCCCTCGCCAGACGTCACGCCGACAAACTCCGCCGCCTCCGCGGCGACACCCCGCCAGCGATCAGCGACCAGCGCGACGGCTCGATGCAGGGGCCGGTGCCGCCCTCGCCACCTCCGCCGGTCACGCAGCCTGACCAGGCACAACATCCCGCGAGCAACACCGCGGCGAACGACCGCGAACCCGCACCCCGCCAGGTGGACGGCGACGGGCGGCCCGGTCCTGGCCCGAAGCGTCGTCGCGCA
>NZ_JBEPDB010000035.1:0-77176 GCF_040300025.1 Dactylosporangium sp. NPDC000555
TCGGCGGCTGGGTCAGCAACGCCGATCTTGGACACCCTCCCCGCATCTACCCAGCAGCGACACACGCCCGAATCTTCAAGGCATCAATCATCTAGAGGCCTGTATCGAAGGGGGTCGGGCGGTCTCAGGCCCCGTAGCGGCGCTGGCGGTTCGCGTACGAGCGCAGCGCGCGAAGGAAGTCGGTGCGGCGGAAGCTCGGCCAGTGCACGTCGCAGAAGTAGAACTCCGAGTGGGCGCTCTGCCAGAGCAGGAAGCCCGACAGGCGCTGCTCGCCCGAGGTGCGGATGACCAGGTCCGGGTCGGGCAGGCCGCGCGTGTACAGGTGGTCGGAGATGTGGTCGACGTCCAGGATCTCGGCGAGCTCCTCGATCGTCGTGCCGGCCTTGGCGTGCTCATGCAGCAGCGAGCGGACCGCGTCGGCGATCTCGCGGCGGCCGCCGTAACCCACGGCGAGGCTGACCTGGGCGCCGCCGGTGCGATCGACCGTCTTCTCCTGGGCCGCCTTGAGGGCCTGGGCGCTGGAGCTCGGCAGCAGGTCGAGCGCGCCGACGATGCGAAGCTCCCACGGGTTGCGCTCGTCGGCCAGGTCGGCGGCGAGATTCTCGATGATGCGCAGCAGCGGGTCGAGCTCCTGCGCCGGGCGGGAGAGGTTGTCGGTGGAGAGCAGCCAGAGCGTGACGTGCTTGACCCCGGCACCGTCGCACCAGCGCAGCAGCTCCTTGATCCGCTCGGCGCCGACGCGATGGCCGTCGTTGGGATCGACATACCCCATCTCGCGCGCCCACCGGCGGTTGCCGTCGACGATCACCCCGACGTGGTGCGGCTTCGGCTTGCCGTGCAGCCTCCGGGCGAGACGCTTCTCGTACAGCGAATAAACCACGTGACGCAGACCCACGGCAGAGAAGACTAGCGACCTACCGGGTGAAACAACACCGCTAGCCGGGGACCGGACAGTACCGTTTCTGTAAACGCGGCGGCGGCCGGTCTCCCGAGGGACCGGCCGCCTACCTGCGGTTATGGGAAGTTACGCGGCGCCGAGGCGAGCACGGAGCGCATCGAGCTCGGCCCAGAGAACACCGGGCAACTTCTCGCCGAACTTCTCGAACCACGCCGTGATCTGGGGCACTTCCTCGCGCCACTCGGCGGGGTCGACCCGCAGTACCGCGGCCAGGTCCTCCGCGGAGATGTCGAGGCCCGCCACGTCGAGCGAGCCGGGCGCCGGCACCGCCCCGATCGGGGTCTCCACGGCCTCGGCGGTGCCCTCGATCCGCTCGACGATCCACTTGAGCACCCGGGAGTTCTCACCGAACCCGGGCCAGAGGAACCGGCCGTCCTCGCCGCGGCGGAACCAGTTCACGTAGAAGATCCGCGGGAGCCTGGAGGCGTCGCCGCCGGCGCCCTTGCCCATCTCGATCCAGTGGGCGAAGTAGTCGCCCGCGTGGTATCCGATGAACGGCAGCATGGCCATCGGATCCCGGCGCACGACGCCGACCTGGCCGACCGCGGCGGCAGTGGTCTCGCTGGACAGCGTCGCGCCCAGGTAGACGCCGTGCACCCAGTCGCGCGCCTCGGTGACCAGCGGAATCGTCGTCTTGCGGCGCCCGCCGAAGAGGATCGCGTCGATCGGCACGCCCCGCGGGTCGTCGTACTCCGCGGCCAGGATCGGGCACTGCTCAATCGGCGTGCAGAAGCGCGAGTTCGGGTGCGACGACAGTTCGCCGGACTCCGGCGTCCAGTCGGCTCCGTGCCAGTCGGTCAGGTGCGCGGGCGGCTCGCCCATGCCCTCCCACCAGATGTCGCCGTCATCGGTGAGCGCCACGTTGGTGAAGATCGAGTTGCCCCGGGCGAGCGTGCGCATCGCGTTGGGGTTGGTCTTCCAGTCGGTGCCCGGCGCGACGCCGAACAGGCCGAACTCGGGGTTGACCGCGTAAAGGCGGCCGTCCTGACCGAAGCGCATCCAGGCGATGTCGTCGCCGAGCGTCTCGACCTTCCAGCCCGGCACCGTGGGCTCCAGCATCGCCAGGTTGGTCTTGCCGCACGCGCTCGGGAACGCCGCGGCCACGTACCTGACCACGCCCGCCGGCGAGGTGAGCTTCAGGATGAGCATGTGCTCCGCGAGCCAGCCCTCGTCGCGCCCCATGACGCTCGCGATACGCAGCGAGTAGCACTTCTTGCCGAGCAGCGAGTTGCCGCCGTAACCGGATCCGAAACTCCAGATCTCGCGGGTCTCGGGGAAGTGGGAGATGTACTTCGTGTCGCTGCACGGCCACGCCACGTCTTCGTCGCCCGGCGACAGCGGCGCCCCGACTGAGTGCAGGCACGGCACGAACGGCGCGTCGGTGCCCATGCGCTCGAGGACCGTGGTGCCCATCCGGGTCATGATCCGCATCGACGCGACCACGTACGGCGAGTCGGTGAGCTCGACGCCGAACATCGGCTGCTCGGCGGTCAGCGGGCCCATGCAGAACGGGATGACGTACATCGTGCGGCCACGCATACAGCCGTCGTACAGCGCGGTCATGCGCCGCTTCATCTCGTCCGGCGCCATCCAGTTGTTGGTCGGCCCGGCGTCGGCCTCGTCGACCGAGCAGATGAACGTGCGCTCCTCGACCCGGGCCACGTCCGACGGGTCGGTGCGGGCCCAGAACGAGTTCGGGCGTGCGGCCAGGCGGACCAGGGCCCCGCTGTCCACCAGTTCGTCGGTCATACGGCGCCACTCCTGCTCGGAGCCGTCACACCAGACCACCCGCTCGGGTCTGGTGAGTTCGGCGACCTCGCGAACCCAGGCGAGCAGCCGGGGATGGGCGGTCGGCGCCTGATCTAAGCCTGGCACAGTAACCGGGGCAGACATGCGAAGACTCCTCGTGGTCGGCGTTGACCCAGCGTCGGAAGGTGCGCGACAGCGCGGCGCGCGATGGGGCGAGCGCGTCGTGAAATCCAACCGATTTGTCTCAGCCTAAGCCGATCGACCAGGCCCGGCACCGCGAGAGCTTGTGAAAAGCTGCACAAACCCCGGAGAAGTTCGCGGCCGTTCGCAGAAACTCGCGCGAACTTTTCGTCCAGCGCGCACCATTGCGCAAACCATCCGGTGACCTACCCTGTCGGGGTGACGAACCTGAGGTCGGCGCCGCGGCCGTCACTACCCGCGCGCCTGTTCGAGCGATTCGCGGGCCTGGTCCGCGAGGCCGGCAAGTTCGGCACGATCGGCGCCATCTCGTTCGTCGTGGACACCGTCGGGTTCAACCTGCTGATCGGCCACATCAACTCGCTCGTCGCCGGCGCGGTCTCGATGACGGTCGCGGCGACGGTGGCATTCATCGGCAACCGTTTCTGGACATGGCGTGACCGGGCGCGCACGGATCTGCGCCGCGAATACGCTTTGTATTTCCTCTTCAACCTCGGCGGACTGCTCATCGCGCTCACCTGCCTGTGGGTAAGCCACTACGGGCTCGGGCTCACCTCGCGCCTGGCCGACAACCTGTCGAAGAACGGAATCGGGCTGGTCCTGGGCACCGCGTTCCGGTTCTGGTCCTACCGGCAGATCGTGTTCCGCAAGGCGGCGGTGGCGCCCGTGGGTGAAAACGCCGGGTGACCTCGCTTGCACTCACCGGCAGCAGAGCGCGGCGCTTGGTCGCTTACCGTAGGGTTGGCGAGTGCGCTTCGCCAGCAGTCTTCGCGACCGTTACATCCCTGAGCGGCATCGCTCTCTCGCAACCGAACTGTTCAAGTTCGGGACCGTCGGTGGAGTCAACACGATCATCGACTTCGCTCTGGTCAACGCCCTGCTGTTCATCGGTCCGCTGAAGGCCAAGGTCATAGCCGCGATCGTCGCGACGACCGTCTCCTATGTGTTGAACCGGCAGTGGACCTACCAGGACCGGGACCGTGGCGGCGTGCGCCGCGAATATGTGCTGTTCTTCGCGCTCAACGCGGTCGGCCTGTTCATCCAGGAGGCCATCCTGGCCGTGGCCAAGTACGGGCTGCACTTCAGCGAGTCCAACCCGGGCGACCGGCTGGCCTTCAACATCGCCAACGCGGTTGGCATCGGGCTTGCCATGATCTTCCGCTTCTGGGCGTACCGCACGTTCGTCTTCACCGCGGCCACCCCGGCGCCCACCACCAAGGAACGCGAGGTCGAGGCCCTCGAGGTGGCCTTCTCCGACACCGCCACGATCGCACCGGACGCGCGGCAGATGGAGCAGCTCGAGGCGGCGTTCTCCGACGCGGCGGCCACGCCGCCCACGCCCCGCCAGCCGGCCGAGAAGGCGGAAACCCCCGCCGCGAAACGCCCGAGGCGGGGGTCCGCGACAAGGGTCACTCGGTCTTGATCTCCTTGACAAGCGCCTCGCGGTCGTCGTCGCCGAAGGTGTGCCTCTGCCGGTCCTCGTCGACCAGCTCGTACAGCGTGCTCTGCGTCTTCTCGACGCGCGGCAGGTCGATCAGCTGCACCTGACCCCGCTCACCGGCCGACTCGATCGTCAGCGTGCCGCAGCCGAGCATGCGCTCGAAGAGCGAGTGCGAGAACGACACGTCGTTGATGCGGCCCAGCGGGATGTCCCGGCCGGTGCGCGAGAAGACGCCGCTGCGCATTATCACTCGCTCGTTGGTGAAGACATAGTGCGTGGTCCGCCACTTGATCCACGGCCACATGGTGACCACCAGCAGGACCACGAACGCCACGCCGGCCAGGATCAGCAGCACGATCGTGTTCCACTCGGTGAAGAACGCCGCCGCCGCGATCGCGCCCACCGCCAGGACGGCCCAGATCACCGGCAGGAACAGCGCCTTCCAGTGGGGGTGCAGGTGCAGCACCACCTGCTCGTCCTTGGTCAGGACGCTTTCCGGGAACCCCACGCCAACCCCTCCTCATTCATGAATGTCGGGGGTGAGGCTACGGCCTGTTTCATTGGTCGGTCCAGGCTCGGCTGGAACATGGTGGTCGGCGCCGTTTCGTCGGTCGTTGCGTGTTGTGGTCGGGTCCGTGTTGTGGGTGGTCGATGGCCGCGAGGTAACGGTTGTGGCCGTGTGGCTATATGGTTGGTGTGACGGGGATGTCGGGTGCGCGGCGGCGGGGCCGGAACAAGACAGCGCCGTGGCGGTGGGATGGTCCGGTGTCGGTATTCCGGCTGGCGTTGGATGTCCACGATCCGCGGGTGCGCCGGCATGTGGAGCGGGTGTTCGCGGCGGCGTTCGCGATGCGCCGGGCCGTTCAGCGTGATGCCCGTTCCCGGGTAGACGCCTACTGGGCCGCCCACCGTGAACGCGGCACCGCCGGGGCAGCCGCGGTCCGTGACCGGCTGGGGCTGTCCCGTACCGGCCTGAAACACGCCGCTTACCGGCATTTGGATCGTGCTCCGCATCTGCGGCGGTATCTGACCAAGGCCCTGGCCATGCATATTGCGGATGGGGTGTGGACGGCGGTGGACCGGCACCTGTTCCCCGACGCGGCCGGCTGCCGGCACGGCCGGCCGAAGGTCGGCGGCTGGTGGGGGTTCGGCCGGATCGCGGGCCGGGCCCGCTCCCACACCACCGCGCGGAAGTGGGAGACGTTCCGGCTGGTCGGCACCCTGGCCGGCCACGACACGGCCTTCAGCCGTGGTGGGCGGTTGCGCCAGCCGCGGCGGATGCCCGCAGTGGCGCCGGTGGCGGGTGGGCGGGCGGTCCGGTCGTGGTGGGAGCATGACGGGGCGTTCGCGGTCGTGCTGACCGGCACCGGCCGGGGTGATCTGGTGCTGCCGGTCCGGCTGCCGCAGGGCCCGGGCCGCCGCCCAGTGCTGGAGCACTACCTCACCGATCCGCAGCGGTGGCACAAGGTCGATCTGGTCCGCTACCGCGATCCAGGCACACCCGGGGGCTGGCGGTACGAAGCGCACCTGATGATCCTCGGCCCCGGCCACACCTCCCCACCGGTGGCGGCCCGCCGGGAGGCCGCCGCAACCCTGCGCCGGCGCGGCGGGGTGGACGTCAACGTGTCCAACCTCGCGATAGTGTCCATCCCCACCGCCCCCGGCCCGGTCCAGGCGGACGCTCTGGCGGACGGTCTGCGGGCGACCCGGGTCGCCCGCACTGGCACGGATGATGCCCGGCTGGCCGCCGAACGCCTGCGGCAGCGGCGGCGCAACCGCGCTCTGCAACGCTCCCGCCACGCCACCAACCCCACCCAGTACCGGCTCTCACCACGTCAGGCCCGCCGCGCCGAACGCCGGGCGGCAGCGGGGCTCCCCCCGGTGCAGGTCGGCGTGCCGGGCGGACCGCGACAGGCCAACACTGCCGGCATCCCCGTTCAGGCGTACCGGCGCGACACCCTGTCCGCCACCTACCACCGGCTGCGCGGCCGCGCCGCAGCCGACGGCGCCGCCCGCACCCAGGCCGGCCGCACCCGCGCCCGGCAGATCGCGGCCGGAATTGTCGCCACGCACGGCGCGAACCTGGTCGTCGAGGACGGCGACCTGCGGTCGTGGGCGCGGCGGTGGGGCCGCGGCATCCACGCCTTCACCCCCGGCATGCTCATCACCGCCCTCCGATACGAGACCCGTCAGGTCGCCGCGCTCGGCCGCGGCAACGGGCTGGTACGGGCCGGGACCCGGCACACCGCCTGGACCCAGCACTGCCTGTGCGGCACCCGCGTCCTCAAACACCTACACCAGCGCCGCCACCACTGCCCCAACTGCGCGCTCACGGCAGACCGCGACCTCGTCGCCGCTCTCCTCGGCGCGCACACCGTCCTCACCGACCCCGGCACCCCGAGTACGGCCCGCATCGACTGGCCCGCCGCACGAGCCACCCTCGACACCTACGGCGTCGACGCGATCAACCAAGGGCTGCAAGGAGCCCTGTCCGAGTCAACCGGAAACCCCGCCCCGACCAGCACCCACAACGGTGCCCGGCCGCGGCGACCGCAGCGCAGCACCAACTCCCCAGGCCCCACGGCCAGGATGGCTGGCGCCGGCGTGCTCGGCGAACTACCGGTACGAGCCGACACCAAGCCACCAAACGGCACCCGTCGGCCGGTGCCCCCGACAACCCCGGACGAGCCACGCACCACACCACCGTGCGTGACCACACCGGAACGACGAGGCGCACACCCCGGACTGTTTCATAACCCGGGCACCACATCCGAGTCATGAAACAGGCCTTAGACCCTGGCCGCCACTCCCACTATCGTGGTGATCTATTGGAGCGGGTCCAATCTGGCGTGCACGACGTCTCCGGCGGCGACCGCGTGCACGGCGCCGAGCCGGTCGGCGACCTGAAGCCGGCCGTCGCCGTCGACGCCCGTGGCCAGGCCCTCCAGTTCCTCGCCGCCGGGCAGCTCGACGCGCACGCGGCGACCGACCGTGCCGCAGTGGAAGACGTACGCCTCGCGCAGCCCCGACGCCTCCGGGTCGCCACCGTGCTCGGTGAAGCGCGCGTACCAGTCCGCGGTCGCGCGCAGCAGCGCCCGCAGCAGCGGATCCCGGTCGGTGCCGGCCGCCCCGCCGAGCGCGAGCGAGGTGGCGTCCGGGCGGGGCAGCTCGTCCTCGCGCAGCGTCACGTTGAGCCCGATGCCGATGACCACCGCGCCGTCGCCGGCCGCCTCGGCGAGGATGCCGGCGGTCTTCAGGTCTACGCCCAGTCCGGCTCGCTGGCTTTGCGTGGGCGACCCGGACCGGGCGCCCGGCAGCAGCAGGTCGTTGGGCCACTTCAGGTAGGCATCGACGCGGGCCACCCGGCGGACGGCCTCGGCCAGCGCGACCCCGGCCAGCAGCGGCAGCCACCCGAGCCGGGTCGGCGGCACCTGCGGGCGCAGCAGCAGGCTCAGCGACAGGCCGGCGCGGGCCGGGGACTGCCACTGCCGGCCCAGGCGGCCTCGGCCGGCGTTCTGCCGCTCGGCGACGATCACCAGGCCCTCGGGCGCGCCGTCGCGGGCCGCGGCCGCGACATCGGCGTTGGTCGAGCCGGTCTCGTCGACGATGCGCAGATCCGTCCAGAATCCGCCGGGGACGACCAGCGCGCGGCGCAGCGCGGCCTGGTGCAGCGGTGGGCGGTTCAGATCCGAATAAGCGGCGTCCGAGTAGGCGCCGGTGGAAATGTTCACAGGTCGACCCTATGTCGGCCCGATTACGATGCCGAGCGTGACCATTGAGCAGTCTGGTGTCGGCGCTGACATCCACACGACGGGCGGAAAACTCGCGGATCTCGTGCGCCGCACCGAGGAGGCGGTCCACGCGGGCTCGGCCCGCGCCGTGGAGAAGCAGCATGCGCGCGGCAAGAAGACCGCCCGCGAGCGCATCGACCTGCTGCTCGACCCCGGCTCGTTCGTCGAGCTCGACGAGCTGGCCCGGCACCGGTCCACGAGCTTCGGCCTGGAGGAGACCCGGCCGTACGGTGACGGCGTCGTCACCGGCTACGGCACCGTCGACGGCCGCCAGGTGTGCGTGTTCGCGCAGGACTTCACCGTCTTCGGCGGCAGCCTCGGCGAGGTCTTCGGCGAGAAGATCGTCAAGGTCATGGACCTCGCGATGAAGATCGGCTGCCCCGTCATCGGCATCAACGACTCCGGCGGCGCGCGGATCCAGGAGGGCGTCGTCTCCCTGGGCCTGTATGGCGAGATCTTCTTCCGCAACGTCCGCGCCTCGGGCGTCATCCCGCAGATCTCGCTCATCATGGGCCCGTGCGCGGGCGGCGCGGTGTACTCCCCCGCCGTCACCGACTTCACCGTCATGGTCGACAAGACCTCGCACATGTTCATCACCGGCCCGGACGTGATCAAGACCGTCACCGGCGAGGACATCGAGTTCGAGGAGCTCGGCGGGGCGCGCACGCACAACACCAAGTCGGGCAACGCGCACTACCTCGCCGCCGACGAGGACGACGCGATCGACTACGTGCGCGCATTGCTGTCCTACCTGCCGTCCAACAACATGGACGACGCGCCCGTCGTGCCCGCCCCGGCGCCGCTGGAGGTCACCGAGGAGGACCTGGCGCTCGACTCCGTCATCCCGGACTCGGCGAACCAGCCGTACGACATCAAAACGGTCATCGAGGGGATCGTCGAGGACTTCCTCGAGGTCCAGCCGCTGTTCGCGCAGAACATCGTCGTGGGCTTCGGCCGCGTCGAGGGCCACCCGGTCGGGGTCGTGGCCAACCAGCCGATGCATTTCGCCGGCTGCCTGGACATCGACGCCTCGGAGAAGGCGGCCCGGTTCGTGCGCACCTGCGACGCGTTCAACATCCCGATCCTGACGTTCGTCGACGTGCCGGGCTTCCTGCCGGGCGCCAGCCAGGAGTGGGACGGCATCATCCGCCGCGGCGCAAAGTTGATCTACGCCTATGCCGAGGCGACGGTACCGAAGGTCACGGTCATCACCCGCAAGGCCTACGGCGGCGCGTACGACGTCATGGGCTCCAAGCACCTCGGCGCCGACCTCAACTTCGCCTGGCCGACGGCGCAGATCGCGGTGATGGGCGCCCAGGGCGCGGTCAACATCCTCTACCGCCAGGAGCTGCGCGAGTCCGAGGACCCGGCCGCCCGGCGCGCGGAGTTGATCCAGAAGTACGAGGACACGCTGGCCAACCCGTACATAGCGGCCGAGCGCGGTTACGTCGACGGCGTCATTCCCCCGTCGACCACGCGGGTCGAGATCGTCCGGGCGCTGCGCCTGCTGCGCACCAAGCGCGAGACCCTGCCCCCGAAGAAGCACGGGAACATCCCGCTGTAGCTTCCCTCCACGGCCGTACCTGCGCCGATGTCGCTCATGCCGGGCGGGGCTGGAACGAGGCCTTGATGATGTCGTAGATCTGCTGGGCCGGCGGGGAGCTCCAGATGTCCGCCGGGCACTCCCAGTAGATCGCCTGGCCCAGGTTGGGGCGGATGCGGCAGCCCAGGTTGGACACGTGCATGTGGCCCTGGGAGCTGTCGTAGAACCATTGCCAGTCGGCGCAGGTGCCGAGGTAGCCGTCGACGTCGACGATCTTGATGCGCTGATAGTTCGCATACATGCGGCTGTTCAGCCGGTCGCGCTCCTGCTTCTCCCAGTCCTGCTTCGGGTCGCCCTGCGGCGGGCGCTCCGACGTGTCGAAGCCCACGCGCATCCGCGGATCGGCGTTGTTCACGAAGTAGACCATCGAGTCCGACGACGGGTGCGGGGTGCGAGTCCAGCCTGTCGGCAGGCCGACCCGCCAGCCGAACTTCGGGTCGGTCACCCACTCGTAGCCCTCCGGCAGCTGGATGGCCGAGCCGCTGGGAGAGCCCTCGACCACCGGCGACGGGGTCGTGCTCGCCGGCGGTGCGGCGGGGGTCGCCTCGCCCGGGATGCCCGTGGCCTGCGGCGGGCGGGCGTCGGTGCCGTCGCCGGAGTCGGAGAAATACAGCGCGGCGGCGACCACGAGCGCCAGGACCGCCACGCCGGCGGCGACCCAGCGCCAGCGCTGGTGCGGCGGCACGGTGCGGTCGAGGTCGTCGTCGGCCGAGTTCGGCGCGACGACGGGCTGCAAGTCCTCCGAGGCCGGCGGCACCACGGCGCCGCCTTTCGGCCCGACCGGGTGCGTGATGCCCGGCGCGGTGATCGGCTCGGACGACACGCCGGACGCGCCGGAGACCGGCGTGATCGCCTCGACCGCGGCGGCCTCCCGCCCCGCCCCGCCGGACGGGTCGCGTGACACGCTCGGCTGGCCCTCGCGAGCGCGGCGCGGGCGGGGCAGCGCCGGCATGCCCCACGGCCAGCCGCGGCCCTCGCCGGCGGCGGCGCGCTGCAGCAGCCGCTCGGTCTCGGCGACGTCCGCGCGGGTCCGCGGATCCTTGCGCAGCAGCGCGCCGAGCACGGGCTTGAGCACGCCGGCGCGAGTGGGTGGGTCGGGCTCCTCGGTGGCCAGGGCGGTCAGCGTGGCGTACGTCGTCGAGCGCGCATACGGCGACCGGCCCTCGACCGCGGCGTACAGCGTGGCGCCCAGCGACCACATGTCAGACTCCGGTCCGGAGGTGCCCTCCCGGGCCCGCTCCGGGGAAATGTACTGCGGCGAACCGAGGATCAGCCCGGGCCGCGTGACGGCGCTGTCGCCGCCCTCGAACACGGCCAGCCCGAAGTCGGTCAGCACGACCCGTCCGGTGTCGGCGAGCAGGACGTTGCCGGGCTTGACGTCGCGATGCAGCACCCCGGCCCCGTGCGCGGCCTTGAGCGCGGCGAGCACGGCGAGGCCGATCTGGACGACCCGTTCCGGCGGCAGCGGCCCATCCTCGGTGATCACCTGGTGCAACGAGCGCGACGGGACATACTCCATGACGATCCACGGCGCCTGCTCGGTGTGCACGACGTCGTAGATCCGCACGACGTTGGCGTCGTTGAGCCGGGCCGCCGCGCGCGCCTCGCGCAGGGTGCGCATCCGCAGCTCGTCGCGCTCGTCCAGGGTCAGGCCCTCCGGAGGGATGACCTCCTTGATGGCCACGTCGCGGCGCAGCACCTCGTCGCGGGCCAGCCACACCCGGCCCATGCCACCGGCGCCGAGCGACTCGATCAGTCGGTATCGCTCGGCGATCAGAGCCTTGGGCCGCGTCATCACCAAGAAAGTTACCGAACCCGCGCACCCCGGAAAACCCGGTCGTGGTGAAGATCAGGGGTCAGTCCGCACGCGACCGAAGGACCATGATCAATAGGATGACCAGGCCGATTCCGATCAGACCGGCCCCGATCAGGGCGACCGGGACGACCTGGAACGTATCGAGGACCTTCTGCCGCGCCGGGGCGGCCTCGCCGGTGTCGAACGTGACCGTGACGATGACCGTGTACTCGTCGGCGTCGGCCGCGTTGTCGGCCCCGACCTGGACCACGCCGGGGATCGCGAGCAGGGCGCTGCCGGGGTTGGGGGCCACGGTCGCGGCGATCGAGACGTCGGCACCCTTGGTCGCCGGCACCTCGGGCCGCTGGATCGTGCAGCTCGTCGGGCTCAGGAAGCCCAGCGGGGCGGGCAGCGAGGCCTCACTGTTGTCGTCCTCGCCGAGCACCGCCCGGCCGGCCGAGCCGTCCGCGCAGTCCACGTCGAGCACCACTGGGCCGGCCCGGCCGTCGACGTTGCCGGCGAAGCGGACCGTCACCTGCAGTCGCCGGGCGGGCTCGAAGATGTACGTGGCCGTGCATTTGGCGGCGGTGTTCGCGGCGGCCAGGGCTACAACGCCCGCGCCCGGATTCGGCGTGTCCGGTGACTCCCCCGGGTCGCACGCGAATGAGCTCAGCCGCCACCTGCCGTCCATGGTGGAGATGGGCGGGACCGGGGTGACCAGGTATTCGCCGAACGGCAGCGACTGCGGCACGTCGCCCTGCGCTACCGCGGCGGCGCCGAGCGCGGTGGTGGTCGCGATGCCGGACCAGCCGGCCACGCCCTGAGCGCGCGGCGTGACGGCGAAGGAGGCGGCGCCGGTGCCGCCGACGGTGACCCCGCGCAGCTCGAGCGAGCCGGCCTTGCGGCTGACCCGCAGGGCGCAGTCGGTGGGCGCGTCGGTGGTCACGTTCACCGTCACGGCCATCCCGTCGGGCTTGAGCTCCTGGTCGCCGCAGCCCACGCCGGCCAGGCTCCACAGCGCGGCCTCGCCGGCCGGCGTGGTGAGCGTCACCGGGTAGGCGCCGGGCGGCAGCGCGCCGAGATCGGCGCTGGCCGCGACCGCCGCCGAGCCGTCTCCCGGCGGCGCGGCGCTGAGCTGCCGCGGGGTGCCGCCGGACGGGTCGGCTACGGAGAGCCCGAAGGCGCCGCCGGGGCTGTCGGAGTACAGCCGGAGGGTCAGCCCGGGCGGCGAGGGCGGCGGCGTATAGGTGAACGTGCACGTGACGATCTCGCCGGGGGCCGGCGTGACGGTGGCCTGGCCGGTCGGCACGTCGGTGGTGGCGAGGCTGCGCCCGGCGCCGCTCTTGGCGCAGCCGAGGTCGGCGAGGGTCCAGCCGGCCGGGGTGCGGGAGACGATCGTGCCGGGCCGGCCGCCGGAGCTGCGCACGAACGTCGCGTCGGTGTCGTTGTCGATCGTGACCCGCTTGTCGGGGGTGTAGCTGGGGCTCGCGTCGAAGGCGAACCGCTGCGGATAGCCCGGCGACCTCGTGGTGCGCGCCCGCACGACCAGGGTGCCCGTGGCGGGGGCGGCCTTGACGTAGTACGCGAAGCAGAACACGTGCCGCGCGCCGCTGGGGAAGCCGATCCATTGCACGTTGCCGCCGGAGTGCCCGTCCAGCGCGCAGCGCAGGGCGCCGAAACCCTGCCCGGCCGCGCCGGACTGCCCGGTGAGCAGCGGGTCGCCGGGGCTGCCGCCCTGCGCCCACAGCTGGCGGCGGGCGGCGGCCTTGGCCTGCTCGTCGGTGAGCACGACGGTGACGGCGCCGTCGATGGTCCTGCCGGTCTTCTGGCCGGTGCGGTCGAGCAGCTGCGCGCCGGCGGCGGTCGGCCCCGAGCCGATCGCGGGGGTGGTGACGGTCGACAGGGCGCCCTTCTTCTGGTGCCCGCCGCCGAGGGAGAACTGCCAGCCGTT
Source organism: Dactylosporangium sp. NPDC000555 (assembly GCF_040300025.1). Classification (NCBI taxonomy): domain Bacteria; kingdom Bacillati; phylum Actinomycetota; class Actinomycetes; order Micromonosporales; family Micromonosporaceae; genus Dactylosporangium; species Dactylosporangium sp. NPDC000555. The sequence goes on from NZ_JBEPDB010000035.1 coordinate 13,487, forward strand.
CAGCGGCGCGCACCCGCCGGTGTTGGCCGCCTCGACGGCCGGGTCGACCTCGTCGCCGTCCTTGTACACGCTGTCGCGCCCGGTCGGCGCCGCGCTCTCGGCGTGGTCGTCACGGACGCGGTTGCCCATGATGCTCTGGTAGTCGTCGCAGACCCGGGCCGCGAACGTGACCTCGTAGCGCAGCGAGGCGGAGACGGAGGCGGGCTGCTCGCCCTCCCGCGCCGACGCCGGGTCGGCGGTAGCGAGGACCGCCACAGCGAAGATTATCGATATCAGCGCGCATATTCGGCCAAACCGGACGTTCGTCAATGCGCCCCCTAATTCGCCATCGACTCCCGTTCCGTTCGAGTATGCGCCGCGGGGTGTGCGTATGCTCGCAGGACGACAACGTTTCGCGAACAAGTGCGGGAGGGTTTCGTGACCGAGGAGCCGCTGTTCAGCGTGGTGCGCGGCACCCCGACCGCCGATGAGGTCGCGGCGATCGTGGGCGCGCTGTTCAGCCTCGCGCCCGCTAGTCCTCCGGCCGGGTCGCTTCCCGGCGCGCGTCCGCGCTCGCGGTGGATGGAGAGCGCTCGTCCGGGTCGGCGACGCCGGTGGGGCGCCATCGCGGGATCGTGATCGGCGGCAGCGTCGGCCAGCGCCGCGCCTCCCGCTCCAGCTGCAGCCGCTCGGCCTCCTCCGGCGACGGCAGGTCGGCGACCAGCTGCTGACCGCAGGAGCGGCAGGTCAGCGCGCCCGAGGGGATGCGGTCGAGGCAGTAGGGGCAGCTGCGCACCTCCAGCGACCGTCCCCGCTCGACGCCGATCAGCGTCATCAGCTTGATGACCACGAACAGGCCGATGGCGAGCAGCAGGAACTGCAGCAGGTCGTTGAGGAACATGCCGTACCGGATGGGCGTCCTGTGGATCGTGACGTTCAGATCCTTGAAGTCCGGCTCGGCGACGACGGCGGCGATGGCCTGTAGGAACAGGTTGGTCACGAACGACTGGACGAGCGTCGCGAACGCCGTGCCGATGATGAACCCGAGCGCGAGATCGAGGACCGAGCCCCCGACCGCGATCGCCTTGAACTCCCCCCAGAGCTTCCGCACGCGTCGATGGTACGGAGCATTCGCTAATCTTCCATCGCGTGAAGACGTTCATTCTCGCCTCTGCGAGCCCCGCCCGGCGGCGGCTGCTCACCCACGCCGGCATCGAGCCGAAGGTCGTCGTCAGCGGCGTCGACGAGTCCGTCGTGGCGGCCGACGACGCGGCCACGCTCGCCGGGACGCTCGCCGCTCTGAAGGCCCGCGCGGTCGTCGCGTCCCTCACCAGCGACGACGCGCTCGTCCTCGGCTGCGACTCGGTGCTCGCCTTCGACGGGGAGATCCTGGGCAAGCCGGCCTCGGCCGCCGAGGCGACCGCCCGCTGGAAGGCGATGCGGGGGCGCTCCGGCGTGCTGCACACCGGCCACTGCCTGGTCGACGCCGCGACCGGCGCGACGGCGGAGGAGGTCGTGGCCACCACCGTGCACTTCGCCGAGCCCGACGACGACGAGATCGCCGCGTACGTGGCCTCGGGCGAGCCGCTCGACGTGGCCGGCGCGTTCACCATCGACGGCCTCGGCGGCGCGTTCGTGCGGGGCCTCGAGGGCGATCACACGAACGTCGTCGGCCTGTCGGTGCCGACGCTGCGGCTGCTGCTGGCCCGGCTCGGAGTGCCGATCACATCCCTGTGGACGCGGGGCAGGATGGAGCCATGACGAATAAGACGCTGACGCTGACCGAATCGCTGCACGACTACGTGGTGGCCAACGGCAGCGAGCCCGACGAGCTCGTGCGGGACCTCATCGCGGAGACGACGCGGGTGTTGCCCGAGCACGCGATCATGCAGATCGCCCCCGAGCAGGCGGCCTTCATGACCCTGCTGACGCGCATCCTCGGCGCCCGGCGGGCCGTGGAGATCGGCACGTTCACCGGCCTGTCGTCCATCGCGATCGCCCGCGGCCTGGCCGATGGCGGCCGGCTGACCTGCTTCGACGTGTCCGACGAGTTCACGAGCATCGCGCGGCGGTACTGGGCCCGGGCCGGCCTGACCGACCGCATCGAGCTGCGCCTGGGCCCGGCCGCGGAGGCGCTCGGCGCGCTACCGCTGGAGCCGCACCTGGACCTGGCGTTCATCGACGCCGACAAGACCGGCTACCTCGGCTACTGGGAGCACCTCGTGCCGCGCATGCGCCCGGGCGGCCTGATCCTGGTCGACAACGTGCTCCGGCACGGCCAGATCGTCGACCCCTCGCCGTCCGACGTGAGCACGGTCGCGATGGTCGAGTTCAACCAGCGCGTGCTCGAAGACCCCCGCGTGGAGTCCGTGCTGCTCCCGATCGCCGACGGGCTCACGATCGCGCGCCGGCTTTAGCGCCTGTTTCATGACTGAGGCGGGGCTGCGGCGGGCCCAGATTCCGTCTGACGGCGTCCCACGCAAGCCCGGCTACAACACCGGCAACCCGGCTCCCGCGGGCCAACACCAGACGAAATCTGGACTCCGCCTCGCTCCCACCCCAGTCATGAAACAGACGCTAGGACTCGGGTCCGCGTCACCTGCGGACCGTTACTCCCGCTAGACAACGGGCCGGGGCCTGCCTCAAGGGCGGCCCCGGCCCTGCCGGGTCCGCGGTGCCAAGAGCCGTCAGGCCGGCCGCGTGACGCGATCCAGCCGGGCGACCGCCAGCGCCGACACCGCGAGGAACAGCGGCACCAGCAGGAACGCCGGGTGCGGGCCGACGCGGTCGGCCAGGGCACCCAGGGCGAACGGCGCCACCCCGAAGGCGATGCCCACCGCGAAGGACGCGCGCGCCGCCGCCAGGTCGGGCTGGCCGTCGGAGTAGGCCAGGGCCAGGCCGATGCCGAGCGGGTAGTGCAGGCCCATGCCCGCGCCGCACACGAACAGCCCGGCCACGGCGAGCCACGGGACCGTCACCGACCAGAAGACGGCGAAGCCGGCCAGGTTGACGGCCAGGGCGGCCAGCAGCATCCGGGTGGGGCGGAACACCAGCAGCAGCCGGCCGCCGACGAGGCGCCCGAGGACCATGCCGGCGATGAGGGCGGACACCGCGGCCGTGGCCACGCCGGCCGAGACGTGGACGCGGTCGCGCAGGACGTCGCTGCTCCACAGCGTCAGGCATACCTCGATCGAACCGGTGGCGAAGAGGCTCGTCATCGCCAACCAGAAGGTTCCCGGCAGCGGCCGGTGGCCGGCGTGCGGCTGCCCGAAGCCGGCGGGCTCCGGCGGGCGTACCGCCTTCGCCCGCGCGTACACGGCGATCAGCGCCACCGGCAGCACGACCAGGGCGAGCCCGAGGCGCCAGCCCCAGCCCGCGGCATAGGTGGCGCCGACCGCGAGCGGCGCGACCAGCCCGAAGACCGCCGCGACGGCGTTGGCCTCGCTGATCGCGGCGGGCGCGGCGGGGCCGTGGTGATCGGTGAGCGCGGCGTTGATGGCGTTGACCGCCATCGCGGCGCCGAGGCTGGCCAGCGTGGCGAAGGTCAGGGTCAGCGCGAGGTGGTGCGCGACGTACATGCCGACGGCGCCGGCGCAGATGCAGCTCAGGCCCGACCAGATGAGGCGGTTGCGGCCCAGGCGGCGGGTCAGCGCGGGCAGCACGAGCCCGCCGATGATCCCGCCCGCGGCGAAGGCCGTGCCGTGCAGGCCGGCCAGCGTGCGGCTGATCTGCAACTCGTCGCGCAGCAGCGGGGCGACCGGCCCGAAGCCGTAGAGAAAGTAGACCCACAGGGCCAGTTGGAGGTACATGACCCATGTCAGGCGGTCTCGGACGAGGCGTGGCACCGCCACACGCTGCCACGGCCCCTCCCCGCACGGGAAGGGACCGTGACCGTGACGGTCGTTACCGGACGCCCTTGGCGAAGGCCCGGGAGGCCCAGATGACGGTGACGACCGTCAGCCCGCCGATGACCACCGCGGCCTGCCATACCGAGTCCGCGCCCGGGTTGCCGTCGAAGAGCGCGCGCACCCCGTCGACGGCCCATGAGAACGGGTTCCAGTTGGCGGCGGTCTTCAGCCAGTTCGGCGCGTAGGTCAGCGGCAGCAGGATGCCGGCCGTCAGCAGCAGGGGCTGCGAGATCGTGTTGAGCAGCGGGGCGAGGGCGTCCTCGCTGCGCAGCCTGAGCGAGATCGCATACGAGAACGCGGACAGCATCAGCGAGATCACGGCCATCAGCGCGAACGCGCCGAGCATGTCCAGCGCGTTGACCTTGAGGCCGAACCCGACCGCGATGGCCACGATGAGCAGGGCCTGGAAGAGCAGCGACACGACGTCGCGCAGCGACCGGCCGACCAGCAGGGCGAACCGGCTGACCGGGGTGACCCGGCTACGCTCGATCACGCCGGCCCGCAGCTCGGCGATCAGGCCGAAGCCGGTGAACAGCGAGCCGAACATCGCCAGCAGCACGAGCAGGCCGGGGACGAAGAGCTTGTACGCGTCGGCGTTGGAGCTCACGCCCAGGGCCGGCTTGAGCAGCGGGGCGAAGAGCAGCAGGTAGAACAGCGGCTGGATGACCCCGACGATCAGCCAGACCGGGTTGCGCAGCATCAGCTGCATCTGCCGCTGGAAGACCAGCCAGGTGTCGCGGAGGAATTTCAACGTTCAGCTCTCCCTCAGGGAACGGCCGGTCTTGGTGAGGAACACGTCGTCGAGGCTCGGACGGTGCAGCTCCAACTCGCCGAGCGTCACGCCGGCGTGGTCGAGCAGCCGCAGGACGTGCGGGATGGCGGTGGCGCCGTCGGTGACGTAGAGGCGCAGCCGGCCCTCGACGTGCTCGATCTTGCGCACGTAGTCCTGGTTGGTCAGCAGCCCGGCGGCGATCTCCGAGCTGCCGTTCACGCCGACCGTGACCACGTCGCCGGCGATCTCGCGCTTGAGCGCGTCAACGGTCCCCTCGGTGACGATCTCGCCGTGGTCCATGATCGCGATGCGGTCGCAGAGCGCGTCGGCCTCGTCGAGGTAGTGCGTGGTGATGAAGACCGTCATGCCCTCGTCGCGCAGGCGGCGCACCTCGTCCCACATGTGGGCGCGGCTCTGCGGGTCGAGCCCGGTGGTCGGCTCGTCGAGGAAGACGATCCTCGGCTCGTGGATGATGCCGAGCGCGATGTCGACGCGTCGGCGCTGGCCGCCCGAATACGTCTTGCAGCGGCGGTCCGCGTATTCGGTGAGCTGGAACGCATCGAGCGCCTTCGCCGCTCGGCGCTTCGCCTCGGACTTCGAGATGCCGTAGTAGCGCGCCTGGAGGACCAGCTCCTCGCGCGCGGTGCTCTCGTCCCAGGTGCTGCCACCCTGCGCGACGTAGCCGATCCGCCGCCGCACCTCGCCCGGATCCTTGAGCAGGTCGGCGCCGGCGATGCGGGCCTCACCGCCGTCAGGGGTGATGAGGGTGGCGAGCATGCGCAGCGTGGTGGTCTTGCCGGCGCCGTTCGGCCCGAGAAACCCGAAGATCTCCCCCTCTTTGACGGAGAGGTCGACGCCCCGGACGGCCTCGACGACCTTCGCCTCGCGACCGGCGCGGGAGCGGAACGACTTCCGCAGCCCCCTCGTCTCGATCATGTCGGTCTCCCTGTCTGTGTGTTCGCAGGGAGACCATAACGCGATATAATTTTGCGGGTCAAGTTTTAATATGTCGCGTACTACTCGTCTTCGTCGGCGGGCTCGCCGTACTCGGCCCGGATCGCCTTGCGCCACTCCTCGGCCGTCGGCCCGTCCGGCTGCTCGTTGACGTGCATGCCCTCGCCGGCCTCGATGCGCGCGGCGATGTCGTGGCACCAGCGGGCCTCCGCCTCGCAGCGCAGCATGGTGAGCTCGAACTGCCAGCCGACGTGCGGCGGCTTGTACTTGCTCCACTCCTCGACATTGTCGCGATAGGTCGCGTTCCAGTCCTCGAGCAGCCGGGCCCGGGCGCGCAGGGCACCGATCGCCTCCGCGCGCGGCAGGTGCGGGAGGAACGCGAGCGCGGCCAGGAACGGGTCCTGCGGCTCCTGGTACTCCCACCAGTACTTGCGCAGCAGCGCCTGATACTCCGCCGCGCCCGACGCGGTGAGCCGGTAGACGGTGCGGGCCGGTCGGTTGTTGACCTGCTCCGTCGAGACCTCCTCGAGCAGGCCCTCCTCGGTCATCTTGCGCAGGGCGTGGTAGATCGACCCCGGCTGGACGTTGGCCCAGCTCTCGACTTTCCAACTGGCCAGCTCCTTGCGGATGTCGTATCCGTGGACCGGCTGGAGGTACGACACGAGGCCGAGGATCATCAGGCGCGTTGTGGACACGATACAAGCGTAATAGGAAAACTTGACTAACGACCGGTAGTGATTTTGTTGGCAACGGAAAGTGCCGGACCCTGGGCTTAGACTGCGCCGGAGGGCAAGACCGAGGGAGCGTTCAGTGCGCAAGGTACTCATCGCCAACCGGGGCGAGATCGCGGTCCGCGTCATCCGTGCCTGCCGCGACGCCGGCCTGGGCAGTGTGGCCGTCTATGCGGACTCCGACCGCGAAGCGCTGCACGCACGGCTGGCGGACGAGGCCTATGCCCTCGGCGGCGACACCGCGGCCGACTCCTACCTGCGTATGGACAAGCTCATCGACGCCGCGACCAAGTCCGGGGCCGACGCGGTGCATCCCGGCTACGGCTTTCTGTCGGAAAACGCCGACTTCGCCCAGGCGGTCATCGACGCCGGCCTCATCTGGATCGGCCCGGCCCCGCAGGCCATCCGCGACCTCGGCGACAAGGTGACCGCGCGGCACATCGCCCAGCGCGCCGGCGCGCCGCTGGTGCCGGGCACGCCCGAGCCGGTCGCCGACGCCGCCGAGATCATCGCGTTCGCCGAGACCTACGGACTGCCGGTCGCCATCAAGGCGGCCTTCGGCGGCGGCGGGCGCGGCCTGAAGGTCGCCCGCACGCTGGAGGAGATCCCGGCGCTGTTCGAGTCGGCCACCCGCGAGGCCGTGGCCGCGTTCGGGCGCGGCGAGTGCTTCGTCGAGCGCTATCTCGACCAGCCCCGCCACGTCGAGGCCCAGGTCCTCGCCGACCAGCACGGCAACGTGATCGTGGTCGGCACCCGCGACTGCTCCCTACAGCGGCGCCACCAGAAGCTCGTCGAGGAGGCGCCCGCGCCGTTCCTCACCGACGCCCAGCGCGCGCAGATCCACGAATCGGCCAAGGCCATCTGCCGGGAGGCGGGCTATCACGGCGCCGGCACCGTCGAGTATCTCGTCGGCAACGACGGCACCATCTCCTTCCTCGAGGTCAACACCCGGCTGCAGGTCGAGCACCCGGTCAGCGAGGAGACCGCCGGCATCGACCTGGTGCGCGAACAGTTCCGCGTTGCCGACGGCGAGAAACTGCGCTTCGACGCCGACCCCGCGCCGCGCGGGCACGCGATCGAGTTCCGCATCAACGGCGAGGACCCGGGCCGCAACTTCCTGCCCGCGCCCGGCACGGTCACCGCGCTCACCCTGCCGACCGGCCCCGGCGTGCGGGTCGACACCGGCATCGAGGCGGGCAGCGTCATCGGCGGCAACTTCGACTCCCTGCTGGCCAAGGTGATCGTCGTCGGCGAGACCCGCGAGCAGGCCATCCAGCGCGCCCGGCGGGCCCTCGACGAGATGGTCGTGGAGGGCATGGCCACCGCGCTGCCGTTCCACCGCAAGGTGCTACGCGACCCCGCCTTCACCGACGAGCCGTTCCGCGTGCACACCCGCTGGATCGAGACCGAGTGGGCCAACGACGTGCCGGCCTTCGCCGCTGCGGCCCAGCCCGCCGAGGAGCCGACCGGCCGCGAGACGATCGTGGTCGAGGTCGCCGGCAAGCGGCTCGAGGTCACCCTGCCCGCCGGCCTGTCCACCGGCGGCTTCCCCGGCGCGGCCGGCTCCCCCGCCCAGGCAGCCCCGCGCAAGCGCTCCGCATCGAAGAAGCAGGCGGCCGCGGCCGGCGGCGACGCCCTGACCAGCCCCATGCAGGGCACGATCGTGAAGATCGCGGTCGCCGAGGGCGACACCGTGGCCGAGGGCGACCTCATCGTCGTCCTGGAGGCCATGAAGATGGAGCAGCCCCTCAACGCGCATAAGGCCGGCGTGGTAACCGGCCTGAAGGCCGCGGTCGGCGAGGTCGTCGCGGCCGGCGCCGTCATCACCGAGCTGAAGTAGCACACCCGCCCGCGTTCATGCCGCGGCGTGGGCTCCTGTCCTTGTGTGCAGGGGAACGGCGACCACCGCCGTGCCGTAGGCGCACAGTTCCACCCACGTGTTCGTCACGTCGCGGTGGTCGAAGCGCATGCCGACGATCGCGTTCGCACCGCGGTGTTCGGCGGCCTGGACCATCTGACCGACCGCCCGGGACCTTGTCTGTACCAGGAACTGGGACATGTCCTGTCCCGGGCCGCCCTCCGTGGACCTGATGCCCGCGGCGAACGGGTTTCGCGAGGTGGCGACCACCCCCAGGACCTCCCCGAGCACAGTCGTGATCTCGTAACCGGGGAGGCCCTCAGTCGTTACTACCAGCACCGCATGATCGTATGCAGATATATGCGAATTCGAGGCGATCTGGTCTGAATCATCCGATATCTGACCCTGGCGCTCGCCCCCTCAGCCATGGCTCGCCTGGGCGGCCGGGGTCACGCCGATCGACGCCGCGAACGGTAGCAGCGCGTCGAGCGGCAGGAGCGCCTCCGGGCCGATCTGCAGCAGCAGCGACCGCCCGCCGTCGGCCGGCACCTGCAGCACCTGCCCCTCCTGAGAGTGATTCACTCCTCGGCCAGCAGCCGGGTGGTCGGCAGGTTGCGCAGCCGGCGGACGGGCACGACCGCGGCGATGGCGGCGACCAGCAGGCCGGTCAGCGCCGCACCGGTGGCGACCGCGTAGCCGACCGGCGGCAGCCCGGCGCCCAGCGACGCCGCCACCGCGAGCCCCGCGCCCGCGCCGAGCGGCCCGCCGGCCGCGCCGAGGACGGCGGCCTCGTAGCCGGCCAGCCGCACCAGCCGGCCGTCGTCCCAGCCGACGGCGCCGAGCAGCGCGAACTCGGCGGCCCGCTCGCGGATGTTGACGTACAGCACGTCGCCGACGGTCACCGCGCCGAGCAGGATCGTGATCGCCGTGGCGACGTAGTCGGTCGCCCGGACCTGCACCGTGATCGCGTCGCCGAGCAGCGTCCCGGTCACGCTGCCCCGGAAGCCGGCGGTGACGACGGCGAGCAGCGTCAGCGCCGCGACGCCGAGGGCCAGGCTCAGCGCGCCGAGCGCGGTCCGGCCGGGCGCCCGCAGCGCGTTGGTCCACGCCAGGCCGCCGATCCCGCGCGGCACCCGGCGCGAGCGGACCCGGGCGAAGGAGGGGCGGACCGCGGTGACGGGCGCGGCACGCGTCGCCCGCAGGGCCGGCACCACCGCGACGAGGAGCGCGAGCGCGAGCGCGGCGGGGGCGGCCAGCATGAGGTACCGCGGCACGATCCGCACCGACAGCGGCACCGCGGCCACGGCGGCCAGCGCGGTGCCGGCCACGCCGGCGGCCAGCCCGACGAGCGCCGACTCCCCCAGCACGAGGCCGAACAGCCGGCGCCGGGGCCAGCCCAGGCACGCCAGCACGGCCAGCTCCGAGGTGCGGGTGCGCACCGCCGCGCCCGTCGCGTTGGCCACCGCCAGCACGCACGTGACGAGGACCAGCCCGGCCAGCAGCAGGCTCTTGCGGTCGATCGCGGAGACGACGACGGTGGCCACACCGGGCTGCAGCCACGGATCGCGCACCGTCAGGGCGGGGCGGCCGTGCGCGCCGGCGGCCAGCTCGGCCGGGACCACGGCGGCCGAGCCACCGGCGGCGATGTCGACGTGCAGGCCGGTCTGCTGGTTGATGAGCTCGGCGGCGGCGCGCAGCCGCTCCCGGGACAGCGCGTCGGGGCCGAGCGCGCCGGCCAGCCGGACCCGGATCGTGCCGATCGGCGCCGCGGTGCTCAGGCCGGCGCCGTAGGCCGGGCGCCACAGCGCCGCCATCGCGTCCAATGTGGTCAGCAGCTGCGGGCGGGCGGCGACCGGGCCGGCGAAGTTCGCCGAGGGCCGCAGCGGGTCGCCGCCGGCGGCCGGCGCGAGCGCGGGGTCGCTGTAGAGGTCGGCCGGCATCGCGGCGAGCGGCGGGCCGACGTCGACCTTCGCCGGGTCGTAGACGCCGACGGCCCGCAGCTGGGTCGGGCCGTACTGCTCGCCCGGGGCGGGGACGTAGGGGTGGGCGGCGACGGGCCGCAGCGACGTGTCGGACAACTCCAGCGGCAGCGGGTTGAACGGCTGGTCGTCGTTCGCGGACAGGCCCGTCCAACCGGGGTCCGGTGCGACCCGCGCGGGCCGGCGGGCACCGGCCGTCCAGAAGATCCGGATCGGGTCCTCTAGCCGCTGCCCGATCGTCGTCGGCCGCTCGCCGCCGACGATCCACGTCGCCGGGGGCGTGGTGTCGGCCGGGTGCGCCAGCTGCTGCAGCACCTGCAGATAGGCGTCGGCGCCGCGGACCGTCACGGTGCCGACCGGCGTGCCGGGGTCGGCCTCGTAGCCGTCGACGAGGTTGTCGAACGAGGCGCCGGCCGCCACGCCGTCGCCCGCGGTGGGGCCGAGGCGGTCGATCCGGACCGTCGCCTGCTGCTCGACGAGCGGCCGCGACGCGGCCAGTACCGGCATGACCGTGCCCGCCGGCGCCGGCGATCCGAGATAGGAGCCCGAGACGAGCGCCGTATCGAGCCCGTCGAGCCGCGCCTCCTGCTCCGGATCGATCGCCGCCATCAGCATCGGTACGGATACGAGCACGTCGATCAGCGCATGGTCGCTCGCGTTGCCGGTGGACGCGGGGTCGCGCGACCAGCACTTCACGGCCTGCCGGGCGTCGGGCCTCAGCGGGTCCACGGTGCCGACGTCGTGCGTGAGGTCGGCGCAGACGCCGGTGCGCCGGCCGTCCGGCCCGATCTCCAGCAGCGACGACGCCCGCGGCAGGTTGTCGCCCTCGAAGACCTCACGGCCCGTGATGCGGTCGCCCGGCACGAACTCCAGGCGATCGTCGGTCACATAGAGGTAGGAGGAGCCGTCGGTGAGGCGGCTGGCCCCGGCGTCCCACGTCCAGGTCGGGCGGGCCCGCAGCACCTGGCGCCGCGCGTCCGGGGAGAGGTACGGGCCGACGTCGACGGAGACCGCGACGGTCCGCATCACGTAACCGACGGTCGCGACCGGGGCGGCCACGCTGACGCCGGGCAGCGCCTGGATGCGCCGCCACTGCTCCAGCGTGATGCCGCCGCCGGCGCTCAGCACCGAGTCGAACGAGACCCGGCCCGTCGCGTCCGTCGCCGGGTCGGCCCGCACCAGCAGGTCGTAGACCGGCCGGAAGTTCCGGCCGACCGTGCCTTGGACGCGCACCTGCGAGCCGCGCGAGGCCGACGCCAGCAGGGCGAAGCTCGCCACCGCGATCGCCACCGCCAGCAGGGTGGCGGCGAAGCGGCCCCGCCGGAAGCGCACCTGGGACCAGACCATCGACATCATGCGCGGCACCTCTGCGGCTCTCGGACGGGCGGGAAACGTTCGTTAGCGGCTCGTTAGCGCCGCGCGGCACCGTATCGGCGACCGCCCGGTGCGGAGGCCGGGCGCCGCTGAAGAAGAAGGAGGAACCATGCGCAGCTGCTCGGCAGGCTGCTGCCGAAGGCCGCGGCCGACGCCCGCAGCGTCATCACGCCCAGCACCCGATCCAGGGTGGCATAGCCCCAGTGGCGTGGCCGGGCGTGGCCGCCCGGGCGGCGCGAGTCGGCGCTGGCGATCCCGTCGCCGATCACCACCAGCTTGCCCGGCGGCACGACGTCGCCCGGCCGGCCGCCGACAGCGGGCAGGACCGACGGCGGGACCGGGTCACCCGGCAGCGCCGCGATCCGCTTCACGAGGTGCGTCATCGGTGGTTGCTCCTCCACTCCCCGCAGCACGACCACCCGCCCGGTGCGGACCAGCGCCCGCCCGCGCAGGACCAGCACAGCATGGCGCCCGGCGGCAGCGTGGGCGCCGTGCTGTGCCCGCGCACCTTTACCACGAGCAGCAGCCGCCGCGCCAGCAGCACGCCCAGCCCGGCCGTCGCGGCCGCCAGCAGCCCGGCGGCCCAGCCGGTCACGTCCTCCGCCCGATCGCCGCGGCCAGCCGCTGCAGGTGCGGTGCCGGCTCGACGCCGAGCTCCCGGCCCAGCAGCCGGCGCCAGTCGGGGTAGGTGGCGATGGCGTCGCCGGGGCGGTTCAGCCGGAGCAGCGAGATCATCTGCAGCTCGCGCAGCCGGTCGCGGACGGATGCTCCTCCAGGACGTCGGCGAGGTCGCGCAGCACCAGCCGGCAGCGGCCCAGCGTGAGGTCGGCCTCGGCCTTGTCCTCCACGGCGGCGAGCCGCCGCTCCGCCAGCCGCAGCGCCGCCGCCTCGATCGCCGGCGCCGGCACGTCGGCGAACGGCCGGCCCCGTTAGCGCCCGATCCGGTCCGGGCGTGGCGGCCGGCAGGCGGCGGCCAGCCGGTCCAGCGCGTCCGGCACCGGGAGCGCCTCGACCGCGCCGTCGCGCGAGCGCAGCGAGACGGTGCCGGCGGCGAGCTCGTTCGCGCCGATCACGGCCACGAACGGCACCCTGCGCACCGAGGCGTCGCGGATGCGGGCGGCGAGGCTCCCGGCGTACGACTCCTCGACGCGCAGCCCCAGCGCCCGGCAGCGGTCGGCGAACCCGCGCACGGCGGCCTCGCCGACCGGGAGCACCTCCAGCTGCACCGGCGCGTACCAGGCCGGAAACGCACCGTCGTGCACCTCGATGAGGTGGGCGAACAGCCGCTCCATGCTCCCGGCCGCGCTGCGGTGCACCATGACCGGCCGCTTCCGCGAGCCATCGGCGTCCACGTAGGACAACTCGAACCGGGCCGGCTGGAAGTAGTCCACCTGGACGGTCGCGAGGGTGCTCTCCCGGCCGGCGTGGTCGAGCAGCTGAATGTCGATCTTCGGGCCGTAGAACGCCGCCTCGCCCGGCGCCTCCTGGTACGGCACGCCGACCGACTCCAGCGCGCGGCGCAGCACCGCGGTCGCGCGCTCCCACATCGGCGGATCGTCGACGTACTTGTCCTCACTGCCGCGCAGCGACAGCCGCCACGAGGAGGGGACGAAGCCGAGCGCCGCGTGCGCCTCCCGCATCAGCTCCAGCGCCGCCACGACCTCGGTCTCAACCTGATCCCCGGCGCAGAAGACGTGCCCGTCGTTGAGCGAGATCGCGCGTACCCGGGAAAGCCCGCCCAGCACGCCGGAGCGCTCGGCGCGATACTGCCCGCCGATCTCCCCGATGCGCAGCGGCAGTTCGCGGTAGGAGCGCCCGCGCGCGGCGAACACCACCGCGTGGTGCGGGCACAGGCTCGGCCGCAGCACGAACGCGTCATCGGCGCTGTCACCGAGCGACATCGGCGGGAACATGTCGTCGGCGTAGTGCGGAAGGTGGCCGGATCTGTAGTACAGCTCGGCCTTGGCCAGCGGCGGCGAGTAGACGTGCCGGTATCCGTGGCGGCGCTCCAGGTCGAGCAGATAGTCCTCGACGGCGCGGCGCGCGGCCGCACCCCGGGGCAGCCACAGCGGCAGCCCGGCGCCGACCAGCGGGTCGGAGTGGAACAGCTCGAGCTCGCGCCCGAGCCGGCGGTGATCCTTCATGACGGCTCCTCGATGGGTCGGGACCCCGGGAGCGCGCGGCTCGGGACATGAAAAAGCTCCGGAGCGCATCGCCCCGGAGCAAAGCTGAACGTCGGTCAGCGCCGCCGGGGAAGACCCGGCGTCGTCGTGGACAGTGCGCTGCGACTCACGACACCAGTGTAACTCCGCGCCCGCGAACGAAGCAGGTATAAATGCTCGCGTGCCCGAAGGTCACACCATCCACCGCCTCGCCGAGCGGCACCGCAAACTCTTCGCCGGCCGCGCGGTCGCCGTCTGCAGCCCGCAGGGCCGCTTCGCTGCGGACGCGCGACGCGTCGACGGGCGGGTGCTCGAGGACACCTCGGCCCACGGCAAGCACCTGTTCCATCACTACGCCGGCGGCGAGACGGTCCACGTCCATCTGGGGCTTTACGGCAAGTTCAGCGACGGCGACGGCCCCGCCCCCGCGCCGGTCGGCGAGATTCGCATGCGGATGGCCGACGACCAGCACTGGCTGGACCTGCGCGGCCCCGCCGCGTGCGAGTTGCTCGACCCCGCGCGGCTGGAGGCCCTGCACGCCAGGCTCGGCCCCGACCCGCTCGACGAGGGCAGCGACGGCGACCGGGCGTACCGTGTCATCAAGAGCTCGGGCCGACCGCTCATGGCGCTGCTCATGGACCAGTCGATCGTCGCCGGCGCCGGCCTCATCTACGTCACCGAGGCGCTGTTCCGGGCCGGCCTGCCGCCGACGACCCCCGGCACGAAGCTGAGCCGCCGCCGCTGGCAGGACATCTGGCAGGACCTGCGCGCCCTCATGCGCACCGGCGTCGCCGAGGGCCGGATCGACACCGTCCACAGTGCACACCTGCCGGAGGCGATGGGCCGGGCGCCGCGCGTCGACCGGCACGGCGGCGAGGTCTACGTCTACCGGCGCACCGGCCAGCCCTGTCTGGTGTGCACCAGCCCCGTGCGGACCGCGGTGCTCAACGCGCGCAACGCCTACTGGTGCCCGCGCTGCCAGAAGGCCCGCTGATGGTCGCGTCGGTCGAGATGTACCTCGACGAGCGCGCGTCCCGCCGCATCCGCGTGCTGTGGGACCAGCTGGAGGAGATGGGCGTGCAGTCGCTGCGCACCCCGCACGACGGCCGGCACCGCCCGCACGTGACGCTGGCCGTGGCCCGGCGGCTTGACCCGGAGGCGGTCGCCGAGACGCTCGCTGCTATCCGTGTGGCGGAGCCGCTGCGGATCAACTTCCAGTACGCGGGCGTCTTCGTCGGCCGCGTGGTCTTCCTCGGCCCCGCCCCGACCCCGGAGCTGGTCGAGCACCAGACCCGGGTGTGGCGCCTGCTGGACGCGGCCGGCATCGAGTCGCTGCCGCTGTACACCCCCGGCGAGTGGATCCCCCACTCCACCGTGTCCATGCGCGTCCCGCGCCCGCTGCTCACCGAGACCCTGCGCCGCTGCCTGGAGTCCCTGCCGATCGAGGCCACGGTGACGCGGGCGGCCGTCGCCGACTACGCCCGCGACATCTACCGCGAGATCCTCTAGCGTCCTCAGTCCTCGTCGTGCTGCATCAGCTGGCGCGCGGCCTCGGCGATCGAGCCCGAGATCGACGGGTAGATCGTGATCGTGTGCGCGAGCTGGTCGACGCTCAGGTGGTTCTCCACCGCCATCGCGATCGGCATGATCAGCTCGCTCGCCTTCGGGGACACCACGACGCCGCCGACCACCAGGCCGGACGCCGGGCGGCAGAAGATCTTCACAAAGCCATCGTCCAGGCCGTCCATCTTGGCCCTCGCGTTGCCGGCCAGGGGCAGCATCAGCGCGCGGGCCGGCACCCGGCCGCTGTCGATGTCGGACTGCGTGATGCCGACCGATGCCAGCTCCGGGTCGGTGAAGACGTTCGCGGCGACCGTGCGCAGCTTCAGCGGGGCCACCGCCTCCCCGAGCGCGTGCCACATCGCGATGCGGCCCTGCATAGCGGCGACGCTGGCCAGCGGGAGCAGGCCGGTGCAGTCGCCGGCGGCGTAGATGCCGGGGACGTTGGTGCGCGAGACCCGGTCGACCGTGACATAGCCGCCGGGCGCCACCTCGACGCCGTACTCGCCGAGGCCGAGCGCCGAGGTCTGCGGTACCGAACCGACACACATCAGGACGTGCGAGCCCTCGACCGACCGCCCGTCGGCCAGCTCGACCACGACGCCGTCGGCGGTGCGCCGGGCGGCGGCCGCGCGGGAGTTGTTGAGGATCGTCATGCCGCGGGTGCGGAAGACGCGCTCGATCGCCATGGCGGCGTCGGGGTCCTCGTGCGGCATGACGCGGTCGCGGCTCGAGACGAGCGTCACGTCGACGCCCATCGCCAGATACGCCGACGCGAACTCGGCCCCCGTCACGCCGGAGCCCACCACGATGAGGCGCTCGGGCAGCTGCGGCAGGTCGTACACCTGGCGCCAGTCGAGGATCCGCTCGCCGTCGGGCGTCGCGGTCGGCAGCACCCGGGGCGTCGCACCGGTGGCGATCAGCACAATCGAGGCGGCAATCACATACGGAGCGTCACCGTTGGCCGGCGTGACCCGCACCGCGTGAGTGTGACCGAGCGTATCCTCTCCGAGGCTCGCTGTGCCGGTGACGAACTCAACGCCGGCCTTGACCAGTTTGGCGTTGATATCGCTGGATTGTGCCGTCGCAAGCCTTTTGACCCGCTTGTGTACCGCGGGCCCGTCCACCCGCACGTCGGGCCCGGCGGGCCCGATCACCCCGAACGCCTCCGTGTCGAGGTGCGCCGTGACGACAGACGAGCTGGCGATGAAGGTCTTCGAGGGCACGCAGTCGTGCAGCACACAGGCGCCACCTGCGCCTTCGGCCTCGATCACGGTCACCTGGGCGTCCAGCTGTGCGGCGACCAGGGCTGCCTCGTAGCCCGCCGGCCCACCTCCGATGATCACGATCCGGCCCACGCCAGCCACCCCTCCTCGGCTACCACTGCCCTGTTCTCCCCCGTCCGACGTATTCTCCCTCGCCCGGCGGGTCCCCCGGACCCGCCCCCGTCCGAACGGCGTACGCCCCGCCGACGGGTGGATCTGAAGACGACACGCTCGGCAGTATTCTCTCGCGCACCCGGTCGGGTTTATCGTCATCGCCGTGCGTCATTACGCCGCGTATGGCTCGAACCTGGACCCTGCCCGCATGCGGGCCTACTGTCCGTACTCGCCGATGATCGGGACCGGCTGGCTCGAGGGCTGGCGCCTGACCTTCGCCGGGGAAGAAGTCCTAGGCTGGGAGGGCTCGGTCACGACGATCGTCGAGTCGCCGGGCGATCGGGTATTCGTCGCGCTGTACGACGTGCACCCCAACGACGAGAAGCAGCTGGACGAGGTAGAGGGCGCCCTAGCCGGCACCTACCGGAAGCTGCACCTGCGGGTGGCGACCCTGGACGGCGAAGAGACCGCGTGGGTCTACGTGTTCAACGGCTACGAGGGCGGCCTGCCCACCGCGTGGTATCTGGCCGAGATCGCCAACGCCGCCGCCAAGGCCGGTGCCCCCGCCGACTACCTGGACGCCCTGCGCTCCCGCCCGACGAAGACAGCGATGCCATAACCGCCCACCCATGGCGTACCGCGCGCCGTGGGTCGTGGTGGGCTACCGCGGGGCGGTGACCGTCCGCTCGAACATGTCGGCCGCGAAGGCGACGGTCATGCCGAGGCCGGCGTACAACCGGTGCGCCCCGGTCGGGTTGGTCAGGTCGACGCCCAGGCCGGCGGTGGCGCGTCCCTTGGCGGCGTAGATCGAGAACGCCGACCGCAGCAGCGCGCCGCCGATGCCCTCCTTTCGGTGCTCGCGCAGCACGGCGAGGTTCTTCACCCATCCCTCGCCGCGCTCCACCCCCTGGTCCGCGGACTGCAGCACGCCGACGACCCGGCCGGAGACCTCGGCGACCAGCCACTCGTCCCAGCTGATCGACGGCAGGGCGGCGAGCGACTCGCGCCACGCCTCATACGGCACCGGCTGGAAGTCCGGCGTGTCCGCGAATGCCGCCTGCAGCACCCCGTGGAACCGCCGCATCTCGGCCTCGTCACCGGCCCGCACCACGCGAACGAGCAGGCGATCTCCCGCCGCGAGAAGGTGTGGCGGGCGATCGCCTGGAGTCAGCGGCCGCGTCATCCGTGCGTGACGCTTGCGGAACCCGAAGCCGCGCGAGGTCAGCGCGTCGATATACGCCGACTCGCTCGCGACCGCCCCCGCGCGCAGGGTGACCTCCGCGTGGCCGGCCTCGCGGGCGCGTGCGGCGACCCGCTCCAGGGCCAAGTCGAGCAGCGGGCCGTAGGCCGCGGCGCCGCGCCCCGGCACCGCGTAGACCTCCACGTTGTCCCGCGCGCCGCGCTCGGGATTGTCCACATAGGCCCACGCGAGCGGCTCCCCGCCGGGGCCTGACGCGAGCCACGAGTCGACCGCCGGAACCTGGTTGGGCGCGGTGAGCGTCGCCACGACCTCGTCCTCGGTCCAGTCCGGCTCGCCGAGCGCGGCGACGTCGCTCGCGCGCGTGACGGACAGGATCGCGGCCACGTCGCGCAGCGTGCATCCCCGCACGGTCCAGCCCGGTAAACCCGTCAGCTCCACGATGAGGACCCCAGAAGGACTCAGGACGGCAGGGCTTCCTTCACCGAGACCACGGCGGCGTCGAGGAGGTTGACGAGCTCGTCGCGCTCGGTCGGGGCCAGTGCCCGGAACGCCTCGCCGGCGATGCGGTCGGTCAGGGCCTCGGCCCAGCTGCGCCGGCGTACCAGCGGCTCGAAGGCGGGAAACGGCGGCTGCCAGCCGAACGCGGTGGCCTCGGCCTCGCCCTCGGGGCCGGAGATGATGGCCTCCAGCGGGCTCAGGCCGCTGGCGCGGATGGCCAGCAGGTGCGCGGCGCCGCGGTGCTCGCGCAGCAGGTGGGCCAGGACCGCGGCGCGGGCGCCCGGGGAGTCGTCGGGCAGCGGCATCGCGCGCCAGGCCGCGAACAGGGGCATCCCGGCCGTCTCGGCGCTGACCACGACCCGCTCGGCGAGCTCGACGAGCTTCGGCAGGGCGTAGAAACTCTCGAGGTGCTCGCGGCCCCAGCGGCAGCACTCGTCGAGGTTGTCGGCGGCGATCCGCTCGGGCGCCGCGACCTTGCGCGCGGCGTCCCAGCCGTCCTGGACGGCCTCCGGCGCGATGAAGCCCAGCGCGGCGGCGACGGTGTCGGCGCGGACGTCGCCCAGCGCGCCGCCCCGGCCGGCGACGTAGAAGGCCCACCCGGTCAGGCCGATCTGGCGGGCGCGGCGCATGGTCTTCGGGTCGTCGCTGAACGCGCCGCCCAGGACCAGCACCGCCTGCTTCGCCGCCGCGGCCGCCTGCTCGGGAGTCACCCGGATCATTCTGCCCTGCCGCCCGGATCACGGTGAAGGCATTCGTTCGAGGAGTAACCGTGCGCGCGAACGCACAAACGGTTCAGCCGAGGTCGGCCAAGGCATCCTGGGCGAGTTTGACCCGCTTCTCGGCCTGCCGGATGGCCTTGCCGGCGGCGGCGACCGCGCGCTCGGCCTCGGCCTTGGCGGTCTCGGCGTCGGAGAGCTGCTGCAGCGCGGTCATGAGCTCCCGGCGCGCCTGCTTCACCACCCGGGCGTGCTCCTCCTCGGCGCGGCGGCGCTCCTCCTCGCGGCGGCGCGCCTCGGCCCGCCGCTCCCGCTCGCTCTCGTCCGGCGCCGAACGGACCGGGGTCACGGTCGAGGTGCCGCCGCCCGGCCCGGAGCCCTGGACCAGGCGCAGGTTCGGGCGCGGGGTCTCGCCGAAGCCGGTGTACTCCAGCGCCTTCGTCAGGCGCCCCTCGCGTACCGCCGCGGCCACCTCCGCATCGGCGAGCGCCGCGGCGAACGTGGCCTCGACCTCGGCGACCGGCGGGTTGCCGCGCTCCGGTCCGGCCAGCCGCACGGCCTCGCGGGCCAGCGCGGCGACGGTGGCCCGGCGACGCACCGACAGCTCCCGCAGGTCCGCGCCGCGCAACTCCCGCTGGGCGGCGCGCAGCTCCTCGGCGAGCTCGAGCAGCTCCGCGACCAGGTCCGGCCGCTCGTGGGCGAGCCGGTTGACCAGCCACGCCGCGACCGTCGGCTTGCGCAGCTTCCCGATCGCGGCGGCCAGCGCGGTGTCGCGCGCCTGCCGGGCCTTGGCGGTCTCCTCGCCCCGCAGCGCGATGAAGTCCTCGGGCGGCGCAGAGTAGAGGCGGGCGGTGACGGCGGCGAGGGCGTCTTCCATACGGGCAAGTTATATGGAGCTGCCCGGCTCGAGCCGCGTGTACTGCGTGCCGGACAGGCGCGTCATGTGTCCGGTGACCATCTGCTGGCCCGCCTCCATGAGCAGGCTGTCGTGCAGGGCGAAGGCGCGCTCCGGCTTGACCGCGCGGGCGAAGTCGATCGCCTCGGAGAGCTTGAGCCACGGCGCCGAGACCGGCACGAACAGCGTCGCGATCTCCTCGTCCGGCACGGAGAACGAGTCGCCCGGGTGGTAGATCGTCCCGAACGGGGCCTCGATCGCGAACCCGAGGTTGACGATACGCGGGATGTCGGGGTGGACGACCGCGTGCCGGCCGCCGTGGGCGCGCACGGTCATGCCGGCCGCGACGAACGTGTCGCCGGGGTTGACGGCGAAGATGTCGGCGTCCAGGTCGGTCAGCTGCGCCTCGACGTCGGGGTGGGTGTGCACGGTCAGCGCGGGCTGCTTGGCCGCCGCGGCGCGCAGCTTGTCGAGGTCGACGTGGTCCATGTGCTCGTGGGTGATGAGCACGGCATCGGCGCCCTCCAGCGCCTCGGGCTCACTGAACATGCCGGGGTCGATCACCAGCACGCCGCCGCCGTGCTCCAGGCGCAGACAGGCGTGGGTGTACTTCGTGATGCGCATCCGGTGACCTCCTCGTGGCAGAACCGTGACCCGAGCGGATGGAACCGGAGCCCCACCGGCCCGCGTCCGAGGTGGCAGTTCCGGCTTCCGGATCGACCCTACCCAGGAGGCATCATGTCAGTCAGGCGCACCACCGTGTTCGTCGCGGCGGCCGCCAGCGCGCTGGTCCTCGCACTGAGCGGATGCGGCGCCAACGGCAACGACTCGAGCTCCAGCAGCATGCCGGACCGCGCCGAGCAGGTCGCGCCGGCCGCCGGCGGCGCCGGTGCCGGACCGGCACAGGAGCGGGTGCCGGGCCCGGCGCAGGCCCAGGACAAGCCGCAGGAGGGTCAGCAGAAGGCGCCGGACAACCTCGACGCGGAGATCCGGTCGATCATCTACTCGGGCACGATGACGGTACAGGTGAAGGACGTCAACGCGGCCGCGGCGCAGGCCATCGCGCTCACCACCGGCGCGGGCGGCTTCGTCGGCGGCGACAACCGGCAGATCAACGGGCAGAGATCGACCGCCACGCTGACGCTGCGGGTGCCGGCGGCCAAGTTCCAGACCACGCTCGACCAGCTCAAGGGCATCGTCGACGGCGAGGAGAAGAGCCGGCAGGTCTCGGCCCAGGATGTCACCGACCAGGTGGCCGATGTCGAATCGCGACTGAAGACGGCGCAGGCCAGCGTCGATCGGATCCGCGCGCTCATGGCGAAGGCTCAGACGATCGGGGAGATCACGTCGCTGGAGTCGGAGCTGTCCCGGCGCGAGTCCGACCTCGAGTCGCTGCAGGCCCGCAAGCGGCGGCTGGACGGGCTGACCGCGCTGTCGACCATCACGCTGATGCTGCACGGCCCGGAGGCGCCGGCGGTGTCCAAGGAGGAGACCGGCATCGTGGTCGGCCTGCGCAACGGCTGGGGCGCGTTCGTGGCCTCGCTGCGGGTCGCGCTGACGGTGCTCGGCTGGCTGCTGCCCTGGATCGTGTTCGTCGGCGGCCCGATCTACCTGATCGTCTGGCTGCTGCGGCGGTACCGCAGGGCGCACCCGGCCCCGGCCGTGCCCACGGCGCCGGCCGTGCCAGCGTTCCCGGGCCCTCCCACGCAGCAGCCCACGCAGCAGCCCGCCCGGCCGATGCCGCCGCAGGGTGGACGCTGGATCCCGCCGCAACAGCCCCCAGTCTCGGCACCGCCCGTCGCGACACCGGCTGAGAAGGAAGCTGGCGATGGGCCGGTTTCGGACGCGGCGGAAGGGGCAGAGGCCCATCCTGAGCGGGCACCTGAGACTGCGGCCCCGCACCGGCCGCAGTCTGAGGACGACGGGTCGTCAGGCTCTGCATCAGCCCGCTGATCACCGCACCGAACTCCGGCCGCAACTGATAGCCGGAATCACCGTCAACCTGGGCAACGCCGTGTCGCCGGGCGGAATGTCGAAGCCCGGCGGGTCGGCGGCCACCGGTCCGCCGATGGGATCGGTGTTCCGCCACAGGTTGGCCCAACGGGGGGTGTGCTGGCCCGGCTCCGCAGGGGGCCGGGCCAGTACGGCGCCGACCTGCTCCAGCACCGCGCCGCGTCCGAGCCGTCTGAAACCTTGAAGGCCCGTTTCAAAGCCGAGGCGGGGCTAGATTCCGCCTGGCGGCGTCCCGCGCAAGCCCGGTTACAACACCGGTAGCCTGGCTCCCGCGGGCCACCACCAGACGAAATCTGGACTCCGCCTCGCTACCACCCCAGCTATGAACCAGGCGCTAGAACGCGCCGGCGCTCAGCGCGGCGAGGGCGGTGTGCACCATGACCCGCACCCCGTGGCCGATCGCGCGCTCGTCGACGTCGAACGCGGACTGGTGGATGTCGAACTTGGCCTCCGCGCCGGGCACCCCGACGCCGAGGCGGATCATCGAGCCGGGCACGCTGTCGAGGTAGAACGCGAAGTCCTCGCCGCCCATGCTGATCTCGGCCTCGACCACGCGGTCGGGGCCCAGCGCCGCGCCGGCCGCCCCGGCGATGACCGCGGTGGCGAGCCGGTCGTTGACCACCGGCGGGACGCCGCGGGTGTAGGTGACCTCGACGTCGGCGCCGGTCGGCGCGATGACGTCGTGGACCAGCTTGGTGACCAGCTCCGGCACGTCGCGCCAGGCGTCGCGGCTCAGGACGCGGATCGTGCCCCGCGCCATCCCCTCGATCGGGATGGCGTTGGCGGCCTCGCCGGCCCGCACCGCGCCCCACACCATCGACACCCCGGCCCGCGCGTCGAGCTTGCGGTCCAGCAGCGACGGCACGTCGACGAGGATGCGGCCGAGCGCGTGCACGAGGTCGGCGGTCAGGTGCGGCCGGGCGGTGTGCCCGCCGCGCCCGGTCAGCCGGACCTCGATCTTGTCGGCGGCCGCCGTGAACGGCCCGGAGCGCACGCCGACCAGGCCGACTGGCAGGTGCGGCGCGCAGTGCAGCGCGAAGATCGCGGCGACGTCCTTGAGCCCGCCGGCGGCGATCACCTCCGGCGCGCCGGACGGCATGGTCTCCTCGGCCGGCTGGAACAGCAGCCGGACCCGGCCGGGCAGCTCGTCGCGCTCGGCCAGCTGGGCCAGAGCGAGCCCGACGCCGAGCAGGATGGTGGTGTGCACATCGTGGCCGCAGGCGTGGCAGACGTTGTCCACGGTGGAGCGGTAGGGCACGTCCTTGGTGTCGGGCAGCGGCAGCGCGTCGAGATCGGCGCGCAGCGCGATGACGCGCTCGCCGTAGCCGATGTCACAAATGACGCCGTTGCCCTTGGGCAGCATGCGCGGGGACAGGCCGGCGCGCGTCAGCTCGCGGGCGACCAGCGCGGCGGTCTCGAACTCCTGGCCGGACAGCTCCGGGTGCGCGTGAATGTGACGACGGATCGCTACGAGCTCGGCACCGCGGGACGCCAGCCAGCGGTCGAGCTGGCCGGGCAGCGGATCGGCTCCGGGCGGTGTCTCGGGCCAGCCCTCGGACAGTCGTTCGGTTTTGGACGACGTCAACTTGCCGACCGGTCGCGCCACGGTGGCGGCGTTCTCGGGCAGCGTCAGCGCTCTCGTCACGGTGAGTTCTCTATTTCGGTCTAATGGAGCGGCCCGCCTCATGCGTGCCATGGACAGACTAACCGGGTCAAGGTGACGGAGCGCAACATCATTCTCGTGATGTTGATATAGCTGAGCGTCACTCAGACCCTCGTTGAGGCGCGAAACAGCAGGCACGGACGGGATGGCGGCTTCAGCCCCAGACACGTACCCCTCACCTCCTATAACGGGTGACAGGCGCCACGGTCACGTGGTGTCGCGATAACTATTCACAGTGGCGTCCATGAAACGGTCGCCACCGGATGACGCACAGTGACGACAGACGTCGCAGAGTGGCACGGACCCGGTACCTGGCGACGCACCGCTCGTCCGACTATCGGCGGTGTCATTCGAAAATCCAGGAAACCCAGTTCGCCGATGTTCCGCCGAGGTTTCCGTTACCTGCGTAGACGCTTCACCCGGCCGTCCAGGTTCCCCGGATGAACGAATTCAATCCTGCGACGGTCCGTGGTACGACAAGATCGGCACGGTCGGTCGGTCGCGGGTCACGGTACGGTGAAGGAGCGGACCCCACCTTTCTTAACCGAGCACGAGCACGCAAGATAGTGGGGCGAGAAGTCAACCCTCCCCCTCCCATGACGGTTTACTGCCTGTGACTCAGCTTCCGACGTGGCATGGTGAGCCCCAGCCACCCACCGGCGCTCTGGCCTCGGCCGGTGCCGGGCGCGATCCTGCGCGCGGCCCCGACTCTCCCTCCAACGGACCCGCTCGGGAACCACGCGAACCGGGCTCGGCCGCGCTCCCGGTGCCGGGGCAGCGCGCCGCGCCCGGCGTGGTGATCGGCGGGCGCTACGCACTGCGCACGGCGATCGGACATGGCGGCATGGGCACCGTGTGGCGCGCCAGCGACACGCTGCTGCGCCGCGACGTGGCGGTGAAGGAGGTGATCCTCCCGCCCGGCCTGGCCCCCAGCGACCGCGACTCGATGTATCAGCGGACCCTGCGCGAGGCCCGCGCGGCGGCGGCGCTGTCACACCCGTCGGTCGTGCAGGTGTATGACGTCGTCACCGAGGCCGGCCGGCCGTGGATCGTCATGGAGCTCCTGCAGGCCCGCAGCCTCGCCGAGATGATCGTCGAGGACGGCCCCCTGGCCGCCCGGGCGGTCGCCAAGATCGGCATCGCCCTGCTCGGCGCGCTCGAGGTGGCCCACGCCGCCGGCGTGCTGCACCGCGACGTCAAGCCGGCCAACGTGCTCATCTGCGGCGACGGCCGCTGCGTGCTCACCGACTTCGGCGTGGCCCGGATGCCCACCGACAGCGAGCTGACCACCCCCGGCATGGTGCTCGGCTCCCCGCACTTCATCTCCCCCGAGCGGGCGATCGGCGCCAAGTTCGGCCCGCCGAGCGACCTGTTCTCGCTGGGTGTGACGCTGTACACCGCCGTGGAGGGCCGCCCGCCGTTCGACCGGCGCGACCCGTTCGAGACCATGCGCGCCGTCGTCGAGGAGCCCCCGGCGCAGTCGATGCGCGCGGGCCCGCTGGCGGGCGTGCTCTATGGCCTGTTGGAGAAGGACCCGAACCGCCGCTGGAACGTGGAGACCGCCCGCGCGGTGCTGCGCGACCTGCTCGCCGGTCCGCTGGCCAGCAACGCGCCGGCGCACATGACGGACCCCTACGCGGTGGTCCGCCCGGCGCAGCAGCCGACGATGGTCCACCCACAGCAGCCGACCGGCCAGATCGGCGGCCGGGCCATGATCGCCCCGGGCGAGACCGTCAGCGGTGCGATGCGGCGGATGCACTCCGACGGGCCCGCCCCTGCCAACCCGGCCGCCCCGAACGAGGCCAACCTGGAGCGCACCGGCGCGGACAACTACAACGCGTATGCGCCCGAGTACACCCAGGACGACTGGACCCAGGGCCCGCCGCCCGCACCGCCGCACCAGGGCGGCGTGGGTCAGCAGCTGATCGGCCGGGCGAAGGCGGCGCCGAAGTGGGCCAAGATCGCCGTGGCGGCCGGCCTCGTGGTGGTGCTGTTCCTCGGCGTCGGCGCGGCGACCGGGCTCTTCTCCGGCGACGGCGGCGGCCAGCAGGGACGGCAGCCGACCGGCTCGGCCTCCAGCACTCCGGCGAAGCCCACGTTCGAGGTGGAGGCGTTCACGCACCCTGGCGGCATCACGGTCAACATCCCGAAGGGCTGGAAGACCACCAAGCTGGGCAACGCCAACGCGCCCTACTTCGACATCATCGACCCGTCGGACGGCAACCGGAAGATCCGCGTCAACATCGAGAAGGCCTCGGCCAGCCCCCGGGCCTTCCTCGAAGGCGCCGAGAACCGGCTCAAGTCCATGCCGGCCAATTGCGAGCCGCCGTACAACCGGGTCGACATGACCGAGGACAAGCTCGACGGGCAGGCGGCGGCGGTGCTGGAGTACACCTGCGGCGCCGACGAGAAGCAGCGTCACGCGCTGTGGAACGCCGTCGTGGTCAACGGCAAGGCGTACCACTTCTTCGTCACCGTGCCCGACTCCCGGTTCACCGAGAGCAAGGCGATCTTCGACGAGATGGTCCGATCGTTCAAGCTGACTGTGCCGTCGACCGGCCCGTGACCGTGTTAAGAAGTCCAGATGACCTCCACGGAGCGTGATCTGTCCCTGCGCGCGGCGGCCGAGGCCTGGCTCGCCGACGACCCCGATCCGGCGAGCCGGGACGAGCTGCGGGCCGTGCTGGACGATCCCTCCGAGCTGGCCGACCGCTTCGCTGGGCCGCTCAGGTTCGGCACCGCCGGCCTGCGCGGCCCGCTGCGCGCCGGGCCCAACGGCATGAACCTCGCCGTGGTCCGCGCCGCCGCGGCCGGCCTGGTGCGCTGGCTCGCCGCGCAGCAGGCCGGGCCGGACGACCGGCCCCTGGTCATCGGCTACGACGCCCGGCACGGGTCGCACGCATTCGCGATGGAGACGGCCCGGGTCGCCACCGGCGCCGGGCGCCGCGCCCTGCTGATGCCGCGGCCCCTGCCGACGCCGGTGCTCGCGTTCGCGGTCCGCCGCCGGGGCGCGGCCGCCGGTGTGATGGTCACCGCCAGCCACAACCCGCCGCAGGACAACGGCTACAAGGTGTACCTGGCCGACGGCGCC
Source organism: Dactylosporangium sp. NPDC000555 (assembly GCF_040300025.1). NCBI lineage: Bacteria > Bacillati > Actinomycetota > Actinomycetes > Micromonosporales > Micromonosporaceae > Dactylosporangium > Dactylosporangium sp. NPDC000555. The sequence continues at coordinate 40,220 of NZ_JBEPDB010000035.1, forward strand.
CAGCTGGTCCCGCCGGCCGACGCCGGGATCGAGCGCGCGATCCGCGAGGTCGGCCCGCTCGCCGAAGTACCGCTGGGGTCGCCCGGCGAGGTGCTGACCGAGGACATCGTGCGGGAGTACATCGACGCCGCGCTCGGCGTCGTGGACCCCGAGGTGCCGCGCGAGCTGGCCGTGGCGTACACGCCCTTGCACGGCGTCGGCCGGGAGGTCTTCGCCGCGACGCTGGCCGCGGCGGGGTATCCTGCGCCGTTCGTCGTCGCCGAGCAGGCCGAGCCGGACCCGGACTTCCCCACCGTGGCGTTCCCCAACCCCGAGGAACCGGGCGCGATGGACCTGCTGCTGGCGCTCGCCGCCCGCGAGCGCGCCGACATCGCGATCGCCAACGACCCCGACGCCGACCGGTGCGCCGTGGCCTTCGCACGCGACGGGGGGTGGCAACAGCTGCGCGGCGACGAGGTCGGCGTGCTGCTCGCCGACCACCTCATGCGGCGCGGGGTGCGGGGCCGCTACGCGACCACGATCGTGTCCTCCAGCCTGCTCTCGCGTATGTGCGAGGACCGGGGCCTGGCGTACGGCGAGACGCTGACCGGCTTCAAGTGGATCGTGCGGGCCGGGGACGACCTCGGGTATGGCTACGAGGAGGCGCTGGGCTACTGCGTGGCCCCGGACATGGTCCGCGACAAGGACGGCATCACCGCCGCGCTGCTGGTCTGCGAGCTCGCCGCCGGGCTCCGGGCGGAACTGCGCACGCTCGGCGACCGGCTCGACGAGCTGGCGCTGCGCTACGGCGTGCACGCCACCGACCAGCTCTCGGTCCGGGTCGCGGACCTGGGCGAGATCGCGGAGATGATGGCCACGATCCGGGCCCGCCCGCCGGCCGACCTGCTCGACGAGGCGGTGACCTCGATCGAGGACCGGCTGCCCGACGCCGACGTGCTGATCCTGCGCGCCGGCACCACCCGGGTCGTGGTGCGCCCGTCGGGCACCGAGCCGAAGCTGAAGGCGTACCTCGAGGTCGTCGAGCCGGTCGCGGACCCGGCCGACCTCCCGGGCGCCCGCGAGCGCGCCGCCGCCGGGCTGGCCGCCCTGCGCACCGAGACGGCGACCGCGCTGGGCCTGAAGTAGCAACTAGAGCGTCACGGAGAACAGCCCCGAACCGGCGAGCTTGCGAAACTCGGCGAGCGCCGGTTGCGACGAGTCGGGGCGGGTGTCGCCCTTCGGCGCGTTCGGCGAGTCGAAGTAGACCAGTGCCCGGATCGCCGGGAAGCGGCCGATCTGCTGCGCGACGGTGGAGTAGATCCAGGCCTTCCGCGCCGGGTCGGGGGCGTGCTCGTACACGCCCCATTCGGCGACCATCAGCGGCTTGTCGCCGTGCTCGCGGGTCACCCAGGAGTAGAAGCCGGGCCATCGGGCGGGATTCGAGGTGTGGTTCACCAGATACGCGAAGTCGCCGTGGCCGTAGCCGCCGGGCCGGGCATACAGGTACGGGTCCATGCCGATCCAGTCGACGACGTCGTCGCCGGGGTAGAGATCGGCGAACCAGTCCTTCACGCACCACGGCTCGTACGCCATGTACACGAGCACGAACACCACGTTGGTGACGCCGTCGGCGCGCAGCCGCTGGACCGTGTGGCGGAACATCGCGGCGTAGTCCCGGGCCGTCATGCCGCCGCCGCTGCGCACATCGTTCTCGGGCTCGTGGTGCACCGCGAGGAACAACGTGCCCGGAAACGCCTTCAGCCGCGCGGCCGCCCGGTCGATGCGGGCGTCCTGTCCCCCGGCGGCGACGTCGGCCCAGGTCGTGCCCCAGGCGACCTTCCAGTTGGCGAACAGGATCCGTTTCGGCGTTCGTACCGCGGCGATCTCCTCCGCGGTCGGGAAGACCTCGTCACCGCGATGGTAGGAATGCACGACGTCGGCCGGCCGCCCGGTCGTGCTCTCGAAGTTGTCCAGGGCCCGGGTCGCGGAGAGATCCGTGAGCGCACCCGGCGCCACCCCCCACAGCAGCCCGCACGTGGGCACGAGCTTGGCGTCGACCACGCAACGGCGCTGCCGCTCGGCGGTGCTCGCGGATACGGCCGGGCTCGGGGCCCGGCCCAGTCCTTGGCGGGCGTCGGTTCCCTGGCCGGCGTCGTTCGGCTCGGCGGCCACCACCGCTCGCTGGGCCGGCCCGGTCGACCCTGACGGCCCCGATGGCCCGTGGGCCGTCGACGCGATCGCACCGGAGCCGACCAGCCCGACGACGGCCGCGGCGACCAGGAGCAAATTTCTTCTCATCGCGGGCCAACGTAATCCGGGGCCCGTTCACCCGTTCAAGCCCGAGGGGCGGCGGATCCCTCGTTTCGGCGACGCGATTTAAGCGGCCGCTAAGATTTGTCGCCGCCGAAGCGGGGCATGCCGCCGAACTGGCGGTCGCCCGCGTCGCCGAGGCCCGGCACGATGAACATGTGCTCGTTGAGCCGCTCGTCGATCGCGGCGGTGACCAGGCGCATCGGCAGCCCGGAGGCGGCCAGCCGCTCGATGCCGGCCGGCGCGGCGAGCACGCACAGCACCGTGATGTCGCTCGCACCGCGGTCCACGAGCAGCCGCACGCAGTGCTCCAGGGACCCGCCGGTGGCGAGCATCGGGTCGAGCACCAGCACCGGGATGCCGGACAGGTCGCGCGGCAGCGACTCCATGTAGGCGCGCGGCTCGAAGGTGCTCTCGTCGCGCGCGAGCCCCACGAAGCCCATGGACGACTCGGGCAACAGCGCCAGCGCCGAGTCGGCCATGCCCAGCCCGGCCCGCAGCACGGGCAGGAGCAGCGGCGGGTTGGCCAGGCGGGTGCCCTCGGCGACCGCGACGGGCGTCTTGACCGGGAACTGCTCGGTGGCGAAGGACCGCGCCGCCTCGTACACCAGCATCGTCGTGAGCTCGTGCAGCGCGGCGCGGAAGGCCCCGTTGTCGGTGCGTTCGTCGCGCATCGCGGTCAGTCGCGACTTGGCCAGCGGGTGATCCACCACGAGTACGTCCACGAACGGACAGCCTAATATTTTCCACATGACCCTCACCGCTGAGGTCGCGCGCTCACAAGGCGCTCTGCGAACCTTCCTGCACGGCCTGCCGGGAGTCGACCAGGTCGGCGCCGAGCAACGCGCCGCGATGCTGGGCACCCGGTCCATCAAGACGACGGCCAAGGCCCAAGCCCTCGACCTGGCGATCCGCATGGTCGACCTGACGACGCTGGAGGGCTCGGACACCCCCGGCAAGGTGCGCGCCCTGTGCGCCAAGGCGGTCCGGCCGGACCCCGCCGACGCCACCTGTCCGAGCGCCGCCGCCGTCTGTGTGTATCCGGCGATGATCCGGGTCGCCGCCGAGGCGCTGCGCGGCACGGGAGTGCACCTGGCCAGCGTCGCGACCGCGTTCCCGTCCGGCCAGGCGCCGCTGGCGGTCAAGCTCGCCGACACCCGGGCTGCGGTCGCCGACGGCGCGGACGAGATCGACATGGTGATCTCCCGCGGCGCGTTCCTGGCCGGCCGCTACGCCGAGGTCCACGACGAGATCGCCGCGGTCAAGGAGGCCTGCGGCGGCGCGCACCTCAAGGTCATCCTGGAGACCGGCGAGCTGGCGACGCTCGACAACGTGCGCCGCGCCTCCTGGCTGGCGATGCTGGCCGGCGCCGACTTCATCAAGACCTCGACCGGCAAGGTGCAGCCCGCGGCCACGCTGCCGGTGACGCTGGTGATGCTGGAGGCGGTCCGCGACTTCCGCGCCGAGACGGGCCGGATCGTCGGCGTGAAGCCCGCCGGGGGCATCCGGACCGCCAAGGACGCCATCAAGTACCTCGTGCTGGTCAACGAGACCGCCGGACCGGACTGGCTCGACCCGGACCTGTTCCGCTTCGGCGCGTCCACGCTGCTCAACGACCTGCTGATGCAGCGCACGAAGCTTGCGACCGGCCGCTACAGCGGCCCCGACTACTTCACCCTCGACTAGGCCACCAGGGACTCAGCACGATGGACTTTTCATACGCACCCGCGCCGGAATCGCGCTCGATCGTCGACATCCGTTCCTCGTACGGGCTGTTCATCGGCGGCGAGTTCGTCGACGGCAAGGGCGAGCCGTTCAAGTCGATCAACCCGGCCAGCGAGGAGATCCTCGCCGACATCGCCTGCGCCGACGCCGCCGACGTCGACGCGGCGGTGCGCGCGGCCCGGCACGCCTACGACACCGTCTGGGGTCCGATGCCGGGACGGGAGCGGGCGAAGTACCTCTTCCGCATCGCCCGGATCATCCAGGAGCGCTCCCGCGAGCTCGCGGTGCTCGAGTCGCTGGACAACGGCAAGCCGATCCGCGAGTCGCGAGACGTGGACCTGCCGCTGGTGGCCGCGCACTTCTTCTACTACGCGGGCTGGGCCGACAAGCTGCCGTACGCCGGCTTCGGGCCCGACCCGCGCCCGCTGGGCGTCGCCGGCCAGGTCATCCCGTGGAACTTTCCGCTGCTGATGCTCGCCTGGAAGATCGCCCCGGCGCTGGCCGCCGGCAACACGGTGGTGCTCAAGCCGGCGGAGACGACGCCGCTGACCGCGCTGCTGTTCGCCGAGATCTGCCGGCAGGCCGACCTGCCGCCGGGCGTCGTCAACATCATCACCGGCGCCGGGGAGACCGGCCGGCTGCTGGTGGAGCACCCGGGCGTCGACAAGGTCGCCTTCACCGGCTCGACCGAGGTCGGGCGGGCGATCGCCAAGGCGGTGAGCGGCACGAACAAGCGGCTCACCCTGGAGCTGGGCGGGAAGGCCGCCAACATCGTCTTCGACGACGCGGCGCTCGACCAGGCGGTCGAAGGCGTCGTCAACGGCATCTTCTTCAACCAGGGCCACGTGTGCTGCGCGGGCTCTCGGCTGCTGCTGCAGGAGTCCGTCGCCGAGGAGTTCCTGACGGCGCTCAAGCGGCGCATGGCGCACCTGCGGGTCGGCGACCCCCTGGACAAGAACACCGACGTCGGCGCGATCAACTCCGCCGCCCAGCTGGCGAGGATCCGCGAGCTGTCTCTGGTCGGCGAGGACGAGGGCGCCGAGCGCTGGTCAGTCCCGTGCGAGCTGCCGGAGCGAGGGTTCTGGTTCGCCCCGACGATCTTCACCGGCGTGACCCAGGCGCACCGGATCGCCCGCGAGGAGATCTTCGGGCCGGTCCTGTCGGTGCTCACCTTCCGCACCCCGGACGAGGCGGTCGAGAAGGCGAACAACACGCCGTACGGGCTGTCGGCCGGGGTGTGGACCGAGAAGGGCTCGCGGATCCTCCGCATCGCGGACCGGCTGCGCGCCGGTGTCGTCTGGGCCAACACGTTCAACAAGTTCGACCCGGCCTCGCCGTTCGGCGGGTACAAAGAGTCGGGCTACGGCCGCGAGGGCGGCCGCCACGGGCTGGAGGCCTACCTTGAGCACTGAGGCGCGTCTCGCCGTCCGCAAGACCTACAAGCTGTTCATCGGCGGCGCGTTCCCGCGCAGCGAGTCGGGGAGGTCCTACCAGGTGCACTCGGCCTCCGGCGACTTCCTCGCCAACGCCGCGCTCGGCTCACGCAAGGACGTCCGCGACGCCGTGAAGGCGGCCCGGGCGGCCGTGGCCAAGTGGTCGGGTGCCACCGCGTACAACCGCGGGCAGATCCTCTACCGGGTCGCGGAGATGCTGGAGGGCCGGCGCGAGCAGTTCGTCGCCGAGGTGTCCACTGCCGAGGGCACGGCACCGGAGACGGCCGCCGGGCTTGTCGACGCCGCCATCGACCGCTGGGTCTGGTACGCCGGATGGGCCGACAAGATCGCCCAGGTGCACGGCGGGGCCAATCCCGTCGCCGGGCCGTACTTCAACCTCTCCACGCCCGAGCCGACCGGGGTGGTCGGGGTCGTCGCGCCGGCCGGCTCGTCGCTGCTGGGCCTGGTGAGCGTCGTCGCGCCGGCGATCGTGACCGGGAACACCGTCGTCGTGCTCGCCTCGACCGACCGCCCGCTGCCCGCCGTGACGATGGGCGAGGTCCTGGCGACCTCGGACCTGCCCGGCGGGGTCGTCAACCTGCTGACCGGGTCGGTCGGCGAGATGGCGCCCTGGCTCGCGGCGCACATGGACGTCAACGCCATCGACCTGACCGGTGTGACGGACCCCACACTGGCGAGAGAGCTCGAGGCAGCGGCGGCGGAGAACCTCAAGCGGGTGATCCGCCCGAGCGATCCGGACTGGGCCGCCGACCCGGGCGTCTCCCGGATGCTCTCGCTGCTGGAGATCAAGACGGTCTGGCACCCCAAGGGGGTCTGATCGTCGCGGACCGGGCACACTAGGGTGTTTTGTGCGCGAGGCCACACACGCCCTGGTGTGCCCGCACGCCGAGTCCGACTACGGAGGTCACAGTGGCCCGCCAATCTTCCGAGTCCTCCCGGTCCGCGTCGTCGCGGCCGACCAAGAAGGCCGAGCAGGTCGAAGAGGAGCTCGACGCCGTCGAGGACGTCGACGCCGAGGTTGACGACGACGCCGATCTCGAGGACGACGCCGACTTCGACGAGGAGGACGGCGGCGCCGAGCGCTCGGCCCAGGCCGACGCGTTGTGGAGCGACGTCAAGATCGAGCCGGTCGAGTTGGCGTTGCCCAAGAGCGTCGGTTACACGCTTCGGGCGTACCGGCTCTCGACCGAGCTGACCCCGACGCAGGTCGAAGAGGAGGAGGACGAGTTCGCGGTCCTCAACCGGCGGCCGCAGGAGGAGGAGGACGACGACCGGGTCGTGATCCTCGAGAACGCGGAGCTGTTCGAGGACGAGGAGCCGGAGCCCGTCGCCGCTTCGACGAAGAAGAAGCCGGCCAAGAAGCGCGCCGACGACGAGACCGACGAGGACTCCGACAAGGCGGACAAAGCCGAGCTGGACAAGTCGAAGAAGTCCGGCACTTCGGAAGAGGCCGAGGAATCGGACGAGGCCGAGGAGCCAGACGAGGAATCGGACGAAGAGGAGGAGGAAGAAGAGGAAGCCGCGGAGCCCGAGGAGGTTCCCGCGTTCCTCAGCCACCACGGCAAGCTCCTGCTCTTCCGCAGCGTCGAGGGCCTGGTCGAGTTCGTGAAGTCCGACGCGGAGCACGACCTGACCCAGTTGGACACCTGGGAGAGCCTCAAGACCCGCATCACCGCGTCGTCGGTCGTGCCTACCGACGAGGACCGCTTCGAGCTCGACCTCGTGGTGGAGAACCTCCGCGGCGGTCAGGACGCCTGGGACACCGATCTGCTGCTCGCCGCCGGCGAGGTCGCGCGTGACCTTGCTTACGCCCTGCGCCTCGAGCCGGTCCGCACGGCGCTCGCCCCGGGCTCGCCGCTCGACGACCTCGACGAGGGCCTGCGAGCTGCGGCGGCCGGGGGTGTCGGGGGCTTCTTCGCCAAGCGCCGGCTCAAGAAAATCGGGGCACAACAGGCAGCGCTGGGCTGGCGGACGATTATTGGCAAGATTTCTGCCGCCGCGGACTGGCGTGATTGATTTGTGACCGACAGGATCTAAGCCGTGGGCAGTTTGGGCACGGCAGGCCCGACACGGTCCCTGGCCGGACGGGTGGCGGCGGTGGGCGACGATCAGCCAGTGTGGCATTCAGCCGAAACGGCCGATCGCGTCACCGGCCGTCAACCTGTTGACTAGAGGTCGTTCAGTTTGACCTGCGGCAACACGGCGGCGGGGCGCCGGGACAGTCCCCGCCGACGTGACGAAAGCTCAACTGATGTCCCGAGAGGAGGACGACGCGGTGGCGCTCGTTCGGGTGTACTGCGGTCTGGCGTCGGCTGACCCCGCCGAGCCGCAGTCGGGTTCCGACATATGGTTGACCGTCGCGGTCGTCGACGACGCCGGCCGACTCATCGACATCTGCGAGGTGAGCGACGACGCCGGCGGCTACGCCGAGCTGAGCGCTCTGCTGGCGCAGCGCTCCGGCGGCACCTCCGCCGTAGCGGTCGCGGCCGAAAGCGACGACCACGTCGTCACGCAGCTGCTCACCGCGGCGGGCCGCAATCTCGCCTTCACCGACGACGACTCGGCCGACGACTACGCCGAGCGTTTCGCCGACGACGAGTCGCCGGAGGAGATCCAGTCCAACGCCGCCGAGCGCCGCGCGGTCGGGCTCGCCCGGGCGCTGCAGGCCGGCGTGCTCTCCGCGGTCGGCCAGAGCCCGCCGCGCGACATGCTGCCGCTCAAGCCGGTGCTCGCCGCGCACGCCGCGGTCGTCTCCGGCCGGCAGAGCGCCGCGGCCACGCTGCGCGAGGTGCTCCGAGAGCTTTACCCGGCGGCGCTGCGGGCCTACCCGGACCCGGCCGAGGCCATCCCGCTGGCCATCCTCGACGCGCTGCCGGAGCCGGGCATCCTCGGCGGTGGCGCCAACGGCCGCAAGGGTGACGCCGCCGTCGTCGCCGAGCTGTCCAAGGCCGGTGTCGCCGACCCGGACACGCTGGGCGAGGCGATCACCGCGCTGCGTGTCGCGATCGCCGAGACCCCGCGCCGCACCGGCGTCAACCGAAACGTGAACAACGCCGTCGCCGAGACGATCCGGCACTCGGTCGCCGCGGTGCGCGCGGGCGATGCGGCCGCCTCCGCCCTGGTCGCGGTGCTGGCGGACAAGATGAGCCCGTCCGTGCACCGGACCGCCCCGGGTCAGCGCCCGGTCTCGCCGCTCGCCCCGGCCGGGATGAGCCCGGCGTCTCCGCTCTCCCCGGCCTCCCCGCTCTCCCCGACCGCCCCGCTGCGCCCCGCCAGCGCTCAGGACAGCGCGCCGACCCGCTCGCGGGCCGCCGCGGGCTCGTCCAACGCCCGGCCGCCCGCCGCCTCCGCCGACGCCGCGCCGACCCGCTCGCGGGCGGCTCGCGCCGCCGAGGCCGCTCGCGCCGAGGAGTCGGCCGCCGCACGCGCCGTCGGCGGTCGCCGCCGCGCCCAGAACGCCCCGGCCACGCCGAGCCAGGCCCAGCCGCCGGTCGTCTCCGCGCCGCCGGCCGTGGTCTCCACGCCGCCGGTCATCTCGACCCCGCCCGGCTACACGCCCGCCGCCGCGAGCGGCCAGGTCACCTCGGCCCCGCCCGCCTACGGGAGCGTCCCGTCCGCCCCGCCGGCCTACGGGCAGGTCGCGTCGGCGCCGCCGGCGTACGGGGTCCCCTCCGCGCCGCCAGTGACGTCGACCCCGCCCGGGTACACGCCGCCCACGCACGGCTCCCACGCCACGCCGCCGCCGTACCAGCCGGCCGCCTACCAGCCGCCGACGCCGATGTACGCGCCCGCGCCACCGGTCCCGCCGACCTACCAGCCGCCGGTGCCGGCGTCGATGCAGTCGATCCCGGTGCCGCTGCAGCCGGCCCCGCCGCAGCCCGTGCCCGTCGCGCCACTGCCCGTGGCGCCCGCGCCGGTCGCGCCGCCGCCGGTTGCCCCGGTGCCGGTGATCCCGCCGCAGCCGACCGCGAGCGAACCGCAGTACACATCGTTGATGCCACCGCCGCCCCCGGGCATCGCCCCGCTCCTGAGCGGGCCGGAGCCCACCGAACCGGCGCGCTACGACTCGTTCGGCTACGACCCGCTGTCCGGCCCGTCCTCGGCGCCGCCGGCCGCGTCCGTCTCCTCCGCGCCCACCTCGGGTGGCGGTCACACGGACACCCAAGACAGCGGCGCGATGCGGCTCAGCGACCTCAGCGCGCTCGGGGAGCCGCCGACGCTGGACACGACCACCACCGCGGCCGGTTCGCGCACCGGCTGGCCGCTCGGCGGGGCGGAGACGCCGTCCTCGGAGCCCCCGTCGTACGGGTTCGGGGCCGACCCGCTCGCCTCCCCCTCTGAGCTGAGCAGCCTGCCGAAGCTGAGCGACATCCCGCAGCCGCCGGACCTCAGCGTGCTCGGCGCCTCCTCGCCGCTGGAGACCACCGCGTCGCTCTCCTCGACGGCCACCGGCGGTTCGCTGGGCTCGTTCGGCTCCGGGGAGATCCCGGCGCTGGGCGGCCGCGGCGAGCTGAGCGATCTCGCCCGGCCCGAGCTCTCCCGCCCCGACTCGTCGGCCACGTCCGGCGTCCCCCGTTCCGAGCGCAACCGTTCCGCCTCGTCGGCCACGTCGGGGCTCTCTCGCTCCGAGCGCAATCGCGCCGAGCGCGAACGGGCGGAGCGGGCCGAGCAGCCGACCCGGTCGGAGTCGCGGCGCACCGATCGCAGCCGGACCGAGGCCGAGGAGCGTGGCGAGCCGGCGCGCAGCGAGCGGTCCCGCACCGAGGCCAGCACCGAGGCCCCGCGCTCGGAGCGCTCGCGCACCGAGATCCCCCGCTCCGAGCGGTCCCGGACCGAGATCCCGCACAGCGAGCGGACCCGCGCCGCCGAGCGGCACGTCGAACTGCCGCGCCAGCGCGAGGGCCGGGTGCCCCCGCCGTGGCAGACCGGCGAGTACCCGATCGAGCCCGCGGGGCTGCGGCTGGTCGAGCCGGCCCCGGTGCCGGACCCGGCGCTCAAGGGCGGCTACTCGGGCGAGCTCAGCGGGGAGTACAGCGGCGAGTTCCGCTTCGAGCCCCCGGCCCTCCGCCTGGTCGACTCCGATCGTCCGGCCGAACGCGCGACGGCCCGCAGCAGTGGCAGCGCCGCCGGCCGCAGCCGCCGCGCCGCCGCCGAGCGCGAGGCCGCCAAGCAGGCCGACGAGGGCGACGGCGACCTGCTGATCTTCGCGGCCGCGCGGTCCGCCTGGTTCACCGACTGGGACGCCGACTCCACCGGCGAGACCGAACGCCCGGCCGTGAGCTGGGAAAACTCGAACGACACGGCCTGGCAGGCCGCCCAGCGCGCGAGCGCACCGCAGATCGGCGACGAGACCGGCTCCGGCCTGCCGCGCCGCGTGCCGCAGCAAAACCTGGTGCCCGGCGCCCCGGTCGACGACAGCCCGGAGCGCCCGCTGCGGATCGTCCGCGACGCCGCCCAGATCGCGGCGCACACAACCGGCTACTTCCGCGGCTGGCGTCGTGGCCAGGAGGTCGGCGGCTTCTCGGTCGGGGGCCGCCCGGGCCGCGAGTCCGCCGGCGGCTGGGACTTCAGCCGCGACGCGAGCCGGGAATACCAGGAGCGCGAGTACGAATACCGCTCCGCGCGCCGCTAGCAACGCCTGAGAAGGGCCGCTCCCCGAGGTTTCCGGGAGCGGCCCTTTTCCGCGCCCGGACCTGACCCTTCCTGAAGCACCGCAGCCCCGCCTGAGAAGCACGCTGCGGCGTTCTCCCGGTCTCAGGCAAATCCAGTGAGCACCATCGGCGGCGGCGCGGCACAGGACCTATCGATGCCCCTTCGCGACTCGGCGCCGTGGCCGGATCACTTCCCGACGGGGTTGCGCGGGCACGCTGCGTAATGGCCCTGCAACGCGAACGCGCACCGGGTGACCCTAGTGGGCTACTCGGTGCGCGGTTGCGGCTGAGAGGGGTGTCTCGTGTTGAGGAGCGCGGCTTACGCGGGCGTGGTGGCGCGGGACCGCCGCATCGACAGCACGTACTCCACCAGGGAGATGAGCACGTTCTTCGTCGACTCGCGGGTGCGCGCGTCGCACGACACGACGGGCACGTCGCTGGAGATCGCGAGCGCCTCACGCACGTCGTCGGCGTTGTGATACTGCATGCCGTCGAAGCAGTTGATGGCCACCAGGTACGGCAGTCGCCGGTGCTCGAAGAAGTCAATGGCGGCGAAGCAGTCCGCGAGGCGCCGCGTGTCCACCATCACGACCGCCCCGATCGCGCCCCGCACCAGCTCGTCCCACATGAACCAGAAACGGGTCTGGCCCGGGGTGCCGAACAGGTACAGGATCAGGTCCCGGTCGATCGAGATACGACCGAAGTCCATCGCGACCGTGGTCGTCGTCTTGCCGGGCACATTACGGGTGTCATCCACACCGACACCGGCGGAGGTCATGATGGCCTCGGTGGTCAGCGGCGTGATCTCCGATACCGAGCCGACCAGTGTGGTCTTGCCCACGCCGAAACCTCCGGCGATGACGATCTTCGCTGACGTGACCCGCCCTGGGCGGTGCGCCACGTCAGAGCCTCCGAAGTCCACTCAGCACCCTCTCAAGCAGTTCTGTGCCCACCGACTCGTTTTCGTCGAGCGAGGCCGGCTCGTACACCGCGACCAGTCCGTCGGCAGCCATGTCCGCCACGATGACCCGGGCGACACCCAGCGGGAGCTGCATGCGCGCCGCGATCTCGGCGAGGGACTGCAGGCGACCGTCGCAAAGCGTGGAAATGTATTGCTGCTCCTGGCCGTGAGCACCGCCCGGCCGGCTGTTGGCCGCCCGGCCACGCACGGTGGTCTCGACCAGCGCCTCGATCGCAATCTCCAGCTTGGGCCGGGTGCGACCTCGGGTGACGGCGTACGGCCTTACCAACGCGCCCGTTGGCTCATCGCGTTCGGCCATGTTCGCCGTTCACCTCCTCACTCGTCGGGCCTCGTAAGCAGCCAATAAGTCTGATAAAGCCAAGGGATATCGCTCTGTCACCTGGTTCAGCTTCAGCCGAGCATCGACGCGGCAGGGCGCGGCGACGGCGTAAGAGCATCGCCGACCCGGTCCACCAGCAACGCCATCTCGTAGCCGACCTGACCGACGTCGCAGGCGCGGGCCGCGAGGACCGCGAACGACGAACCGTCGGAGATCGACATGAGGAACAGGAAGCCATTGTCCATCTCGACCACAGTCTGCAGCACGGCCCCGCCCTCGAAGCAACGGGACGCGCCCTGGGTCAGGCTCACAAGACCGGAGGCGATCGCGGCGAGCTGGTCACCGCGGTCGCGGGGCAGGTCACGAGAAGCAGCCAACAGCAGACCGTCCGCCGAGACGGCAACCGCATGGGCGACCCCCGGCACTCGGTCTGCGAAGTTGGCGAGCAGCCAACCGAGATCCTGCGTAGATTTCATGCCTCTTGCTCCTTGCCAACCTGCGAGTTTTGAGGCCCGGCCGAAGTCGGCTCCGGGGTTGTCGAGTCGTCGGACCGCGTGCGGCCGCGCTGAACGCCTCGGTGATACGCCGACAGCAGACCGCGCACGGACTCCGGCGTCCGCTTGTGCGCAACGATGGGGTTCTTTTCAACCCCGCCTGGAACCAACTGCGACATCGGGACGCGCTTGGGCAAACCAATGTCGGTCGTCGTGAATTCCTGCGCCTGGGCGAGTGCCGCTGCCGCTTGCCATCCTTCGTCTGCCGCAGAGTGCCAGTTTACTGCCGAACCGCTCGACGCCCGGTCGGCCGAACCTCGCGAAGCTTCACCCGGACTACGGGTTTCGAATCGCTGCGGCGGCACGTATTGGGACGGTGCGTCGCTGTATGTGACCTCGACCGGTCGAGCGCCCGGCGAGGGCTGCTGAACAGGGGAGGGAGCCGCCGGCGTCGGGTCCTCCAAGGGCTCCCGCTTGGTCGTGAACCAGGCCGACTCGAGCTCCCGGAAGATCGGCAGCTCCATCGTCTCGTCGACGAACCGCTGCCGAGAGTCGTGAGAATCACTCTCGTTCAGCGCCGGGTCCCAGTCGAGCCGGACCTGCGGGAGCTCTGCCGTCATGTCGACCGGCGCGAGGGGCTCGAGCTGCGGCTCGGCCTCCGGCGGCGGCGGCCAGGCGGCCGGCGGCCGGGCGGCCGCGGGCGGCGTCGACAGGCCGGCGAGCGAGTCGTCGTCGGAGCCGGCGAAGCCGGGACGCTGCCGCGGGATCGGGCCGCTGACCTCCTCGCCCTCGAGGTGGCCGTCGACCGGCCAGTTCTCGGTCGCGCGGCGCTGCGGAAGCGGGCCGAGGTCGCTCGACGGCTCCGGACTGGACACGTGCGGGTCGTCGCCCACGCCGGTGAGATCGGACCAGGCCGGGAGGCCGCGACCGCCGCCGGAGGCGCCGTTGCGGTCGTGCCCCGGGCCACTGCCGGTGCCGAAGCCATTGCTCGATCCGCCGAAGCCGCCCTGGCCGCCGAAGCCGCCGTTCGGTGGCAGCGTGGGGCGGGACGGGGGTGCGGGCGGGGCCGGCCGCGGCGTGGTGCCGTTGGCGAAGCCGTTGACCGCCGGCCGCTCGCCGGTGCCGCCGCCGAACAGTCCGCTGTTGGTCAGCGTGCCGAAGCGCGGGGCCGAGTCCTGCGAGGAACTCAGGTCGTCGAGACCGCCGGCCGTCAACCCGCTCTCCAGAGCCAGCGGGGAGTGCGATCCGGGGGCCGGCTGGATCGGCCGCGCCTGGACGACGTCGTCGGGGCCTGCGGCGGGCATGCCGGCGGTGGGCATCCCAGGGTTCGCCCGCCCGGACAGCGCCCGCGGCACGAGCACGCCCGCCGGCACCGTCACGTCGGCGATGGTGCCGCGTTCACGCGCCACCCGCAGCTCGACCTTGACACCGTGCCGGGCCGCCAGCCGGGCGACCACGACCAGGCCCATCATCCGGGAGACGGCCACGTCGACCATCGGCGGGTTGGCGAGCCGGTCGTTGAGCTCGACGAGTTGCTCGGGCGAGACGCCGATGCCGTGGTCCTCGACGAGCAGCACCGAACGGTCGCCGACGCGGCGGGCCTCGACGATGACCGCCGAGTCCGGTGGCGAGAACGCCGTCGCGTTATCGAGCAGCTCGGCGACCAGGTGGACCATGTCGTTGACCGCGTGCGCCGCGATCTCGATGTCCCGGTCGATCATGCCGAACTCGATGCGCGTGTAGTGCTCGACCTCGGACTGCGCCGCGCGCAGCACGTCCATCAGCGGAGCCGGCTCACGCTGGATGCGTGTGGAGTCGGCGCCCGCGAGAACCAGGAGGTTTTCGTCGTTGCGGCGCATCCGGGTGGCCAGGTGGTCGAGCTGGAAGAGCTCGGCCAGCCGGTCCGGGTCCTCCTCGCCGCGCTCCAGCCGGTCGAGGTGACCGATGAGCCGGTCGACCAGGATCTGGGAGCGGCGGGCGAGGTTGACGAACATCGTCGCGACGCTGGCCCGCAGGGCGGCCTGCTCGGCCGCGGTGCGCACCGCTTCCAGGTGGACGGCGTTGAACGCCTCGGCCACCTGACCGAACTCGTCGCGGCTGCGAATGGGCAGCGGCTCGGCGATCTGCAGGGCGACCTGGTGCGGCGACAGCTGCGAGGTCAGCGACGGATCGCGCAGGCGCTGCACCGCCTGGGGCAGACCGAACTGTGCCACCGTGAGCGCGCCGTGACGTAGCTCGCGCAGCGCGCGGGCCATCGACCGGGCCACGACCCAGGCGAAGAAGATCGCGAGCAGCAGCATGCCGAGCAGGACGGCGGCGGTGAGGAGCACCTGGCGCTGCAGGTCGTTGCTGTGCGTGCCGGCGGCCTCGATGTTGTGCTCGTCAAACTCGGCCTCGATGCCGCGCAGCAGGTTCGCCCGGTTGATCATGGCGTTGTCCCACTGCGACGTGCTGAAGATGCCCTCGGGCAGCCGCTCGGTGGTGAGCGGCGTCAGCATGCCCTCGAACTTCTTGGCCTCACGCAGGTCGGAGCCGGAGATCTTCTTGTCGAAGAGGTCGCGGTGCCACGGCCGGGAGTTGACGCGGAACTGTTCATCGGCCCGGTCGTAGCCGGCGAGCGAAGAGTCGAACTCCTTGCGCAGCTGGGGCGTGAACCTCGTGCTGGTGAGCGCCCGGAGCACGACCACCCGTTCGAGGGACGCCTGTTCCTTCATCTCCGAGATCGCGGCCGCGGCGCGCATGTCGGCGGCGAGCGCCGGGTTGTTCGACAGGCTGGCCGCGGCGTCGCGAATGCCGAGCAGGTCGTCGATCAGCGTGCGGTAGCGGCTCACCACGGTGCTGGCCAGGATGTCCTTGGCGCCGTCGGTGATCTGCTTGCGCATCTCGGCCAGATCGCCCAGCTGCGTGTCGATCGAGGCGAGCCGCTTTTGGAAGTCCTCCGGCTGACTGGCCATGCCGGACCGGGTGAGCCGGTATTCACGGCTCGCCTCGTCGGTCTTCTGAGCCTGCCGCTCGAAGGCGGAGCGGGCCTCGACGTCGGCCGGGCCACCCATGACGCCCAGCAGCACGGCCGCGTTGGCACGCTCGTTCTGCACCTCGTGAACCAGGGCCGAGGCCTTGGCGGACACGCCGGAGAGGGTGCGCGCGTTGTCGGCGTCGCTCGCCTCGCCGATGTTGCCCACGAGACCGCCCGTGCCGACCACGATCGTCGCGATGATGGGAACAATCATGATCAGGCCGAGTTTCGACCAGATCGGCAGATCTCGGAGCCGGCCGATCGGGAAACGCAGACGCGACGACTCCGGCTCCCGCGTCGATGGCCGTTTGCTCACTTCACCGCCCTCCGAACCGGCGCCTTTTCAAACAGCAGGCACCCGCGACCGGCCGACCCTACTGGGCCAGACCTCCGAGATTCCACCATGTCCCGTGCCAAGAAGAAAGTCCAGGTCACCCGCTGAACCTTATGTACAATTTAGAAATAAATGTCCGAATGGATCATATTTATGCCGATGATCCGCCTACGCTGGGCGATTTACCCGATACACCCAGATGATCGCAGGCGACAATTCGGGACATCACGCCAACTTGGCGTACGCCGGTTTGATGACGTCGTTGATCAATGCGAGACGTTCGTCGAACGGGATGAAGGCGCTCTTCATGGCATTGACCGTGAACCACTGAAGCTCCGCCCAGCCATACCCGAACGCCTCGACCAGCAGGGCCATCTCCCGGGACATGTTCGTCCCGCTCATCAGCCGGTTGTCGGTGTTCACCGTGACCCGGAAGCGCAGATCACGCAGTAGCCCGATCGGGTGCTCCCGGATCGAGGCGGCGGCGCCGGTCTGCACGTTGGAGGACGGGCAGAGCTCGAGCGGGATCCGCTTGTCCCGCACGTAGGCGGCGAGCCGGCCGAGAGCGTTGTCCGGCCCGATGTCGTCGACGATGCGCACGCCGTGCCCGAGCCGGTCCGCGCCGCACCACTGGATGGCCTGCCAGATCGACGGCAGGCCGAACGCCTCGCCGGCGTGGATGGTGAAATGTGAGTTCTCGCGCTGGAGGTACTCGAACGCGTCCAGGTGCCGGGTGGGCGGGAATCCGGCCTCGGCGCCGGCGATGTCGAAGCCGACCACGCCGGCGTCGCGGTAGCGGACCGACAGCTCGGCGATCTCCATCGAGCGCGCGGCGTGCCGCATGGCGGTGAGCAGCGTGCCGACGCGGATCGGATTGCCGAGCGCCGCCGCCTCGGCCGAGCCGGCCCGGAAGCCGTCCAGCACCGCCTCGACCACCTCGGGCAGGGCGAGGCCGCCCTCCAGGTGCTGTTCCGGGGCGAAACGGACCTCGGCGTACACCACCCCGTCCGCCGCCAGATCGAGCGCGCACTCCCGCGCGACCCGGTGCAGCGCGTCCGCCGTCTGCATCACCGCGACCGTGTGCGCGAACGTGGTCAGGTACCGCTCCAGCGACCCCGAGTCCGCCGCGGCCACGAACCACTCCCCCAGTCCCTCGGGCGTGGCGGCCGGCAGGTCATGACCGATCGCGGCGGCGAGTTCGAGGATCGTGGCGGGGCGCAGCCCGCCGTCGAGGTGATCGTGGAGCAGGGCCTTGGGCGCGCGACGGATCTCGTCGAGGGAGGGGCCCTTGGAAGGAGTGGATGCGGCCATGGAACGACACTAGTGGTGTGCACCCCGTCGTCATCACTCATCTGCGCTGTCCGGTCTGCCGCGCGCCGCTCTCATCGGCGCAACGGGCGCTGCGGTGCGCACAGGGGCACTCGTTCGACATCGCACGTCAGGGGTACGCCGATCTCACCGCCGGCCGTCCCGCGCACACCGGGGACACGGCGGACATGGTCGCGGCCCGGGCGGCGCTGCTCGCGGCCGGCCATTTCGAGGCGCTGACCGGGGCGGTCGCGGACGCGGTCGCGCGGGAGGGCGCCGGGCTGGTGATCGAGGTCGGCGCCGGCACCGCCCACTACCTGGCGCGCTCAATCCGCGACACCGGGAGCGTCGGCCTCGCCGTCGACACCTCGAAGGCCGCGCTCAAGCGCGCCGCCCGCGCCGGTGAGCGCATCGGGGCGGTCCGCGCCGACGTCTGGCAGGGCCTGCCGGTCGCCGACCGGTCCGCCGCCGTGGTCCTCGACGTCTTCGCCCCGCGCTCGGGCGCGGAGTTCGCCCGGGTGCTGCGCCCGGGCGGCGCCCTCGTCGTGGCCACGCCCGGCGCCGGGCACCTGGGCGAGCTGGTCGACGCCCTCGGCCTGATCCGGGTCGACCCCGCGAAGCGGGAGCGACTGCACAAGGGCCTTGACGAATGGTTCGTACCCGAGACCGAGCGACCGGTGCGCGCGCCACTGTCCCTGTCGCGTGCCGACGCGCACTCGCTGGTGGGCATGGGGCCGAGCGCGTGGCACACCGACCCGGCCGCGATCGCCGCGGCGCTGGGCGGCATGCCCGAACCAATCCCGGCCACGCTCGACGTCGACCTGACGGTCTGGCGACCGCGCCCGTGACACGGCGTCAGGTGGAGAGGTCCACCTCTTCCCAGTTGGGCGCCGCGCCGTGGTAGAGGCCGGTGAAGACCACCGCCCATTCCAGCGCCCACCGCCGCTGCCCCACCGTGTTCGAGTCGGCCTGGCCCGGTAGCGGCAGGCGGCGCCGCTCGGCCTCCAGGATCGACCAGTCCAGGCAGTAGTACAGGTCGAGCTGCTCCGCGGCGGCGATCGCCGAGCGCGGGGCGGCCAGGGTGCGCCGGCGCCAGGCGTCGAAGCTCTCACCGTTCGCCAGGTTGGGCAGCCGCTCCCTGAGGCCGTCCGCGGCGCAGCCCAGCAGCGGGTCGAGGTCCATCGCGATGCCCAGCAGCCACGCCAGGGCAAACAGGGCCTCGATGTGCAGCGCGAAGGAGTGCTCGTCGCCCGCGCCGTCGGCGACGAACTGCCACTCCGGCGGGGTCAGCCGGTCGACCAGCCGCGACTCGGCCAGCCACTGCAGGGCGAGTTCGGGGGGCATGCCGAGCGCGCGGGCCAGGACCACGTTGAGGCAGGCGGCCCGCGCCTCGATCTCACCCCCGGGGCGCAGCTCGACCTGGTCCCCCGGCTCCCAGACCAGGGGAAAGTCGGGTGGGGGCAGGGGGAGCCGCAGGCGGTGCAGCTCCTCGAGACTCGCCTCCCGCACCCGCTGCGGATCCGGCGCCGTGTCGCTCACCCGGGCACAATAACCGGCCGTTCGAACGGCCCGTACATCAGGAGATGCGGTCGAGGATCAAGGGCCGCTTGGCCGGGGGCGCATCGGCGAGGGTCACCGCGCCGCGGGCCACCTCCAATGCTGCCGGAAGCTTCACGGCGTCCTCGGCGCGCAGCTCCATGAGCACGTCGCCGGCCCGGACCGCCTCGCCGGGCTTGCGGTGCAGCAGGATGCCGGCCGAGGCGCTGACCGGATCCTCTTTCCGGGCGCGGCCCGCGCCGAGGCGCCAGGCGGCCACGCCGACCGCGTAGGCGTCCATGGTGGCCACGAATCCGTCCGCGTCCGCGGTGACCGTCTCGACCTCTTTGGCGACCGGCAGCGGCGCGTCCGGGTCGCCGCCCTGTGCGCGCACGAGCGCCCGCCACGAGTCCATGGCCCGGCCGTCGGCGATCGCGTCGAGCGGGTCGACGTCGCCGAGGCCGACCGCGTCGAGCATCTCCCGCGCCAGGGCCAGGGTGAGCGCGACGACGTCCCGCGGCCCGCCGCCGGCGAGCACCGCCAGGGACTCCTCGACCTCGACCGAGTGCCCGACGGCCCGGCCGAGCGGTACCTCCATGTCGGTGAGCAGCGCGACCGTGGTCACCCCGTGCGCCTTGCCCAGCTCGACCATGGTGCGGGCCAGCTCCCGGGCGTCGGCGACCTCTCGCATGAAGGCGCCCGAGCCGAACTTGACGTCGAGGATGAGCGCGGAGGTGCCCTCGGCGATCTTCTTGCTCATGATCGAGCTTGCGATGAGCGGGATGGCCTCGACGGTGCCGGTGACGTCGCGCAGCGCGTAGAGCTTGCGGTCGGCCGGAGCCAGACCCTCGCCGGCGGCGCAGATGGCCGCGCCGACGGTGCGCAGCTGCTCGACGAACTCCTCGTTGGGCAGCTTGGTGCCGAAGTCGGGGATCGACTCGAGCTTGTCCAGCGTCCCGCCGGTGTGGCCGAGGCCGCGGCCGGACAGCTGCGGTACGGCGGCACCGCAGGCGGCCACGAGCGGCGTGAGCGGCAGCGTGATCTTGTCACCCACGCCGCCGGTGGAGTGCTTGTCGACGGTCGGGCGCCCGACCTTGGACAGGTCCAGCCGCTCGCCGGAGGCGATCATCGCCGCGGTCCAGCGGGCGATCTCCCCCGGGGTCATGCCGTTGAGCAGGATCGCCATCGCCAGGGCCGACATCTGCTCGTCGGCGACCTCGCCGCGGGTGTAGGCGGCGACCACCCAGTCGATCTGCTCGTCGCTCAGCACGCCCCGGTCGCGCTTGGTGCGGATGACGTCCACGGCCGCGAAGCTCATCGGCTGCTCCAATCCTGTTCGATGCCGGCCGGGCGCGGGGTGTCCCCGGCCCAGCTCGCGGTGCCCTGCGCGTCCACGACCACGACCCGCGGGGTGCGGATCCGTCCCCATTCGACCGCCTCCGCGGCCGTGGCGAAGGTGGGGCCCTCCTCCAGGATGCCGGCCGGCTCGTCGTCGCCGGTGCCGGAGGAACGCTCCCAGTACGACGTCCAGACCTGCCGGCCGCCGGCGATGTCGGGGTGGACGAACACCGTGCCACTGCCGACCTTCAGCGCCAGCGCCGCCGGTACCGCCGGCGCCCGGTCCCGCTCGGCGCTCTCGGCCGCGATCCGATCCGACACTCGCTCCAGATCGGCGTCGTCGAACGCGTACGGCAGCAGCGCCGACATCGGCAGCGGGCCGCTCTGGTGGTCGATCAGCAGCTCAGCACCCCCGTGCTCCCACAGCAACTGCCGGCAGCGGCCACACGGCATGAGCGGCCGGCCGCCGGCGTCCACGCAGGCCAGCGCGACCAGCCGGCCACCGCCGGTGATCTGCAGGCTGGACACCAGCCCGCACTCCGCGCACAGCCCGAGCCCGTACGAGGCGTTCTCGACGTTGCAGCCGACCACGACCCGGCCGTCGTCGACGAGGGCGGCGGCGCCGACGGGGAACTTCGAATACGGCGCGTAGGCGCGGCCCATGGCGGTGACGGCCGCGCTGCGCAGCGCGGCCCAATCCACGTTCACCGTCTGTTGAGAATTCACGGTTCCATTCTGCTTCTCGGCGTCATCCGCCGCGGCGATAGCGCTTGCCGTCGGCGGCGGGCATCCGCAGCCGCTGGGCGGCGAGGGCGAGCACCACCAGCACGGTGATGTACGGCGCGGCCTGGACCAGCGCCGTGGGGATCTTGTCGACGGTGAAGAAGATGACGTACGACAGGATGCCCAGCACCGCCGAGGCGATCGCGACGATGTTGTTGCGCCGCCGCAGCTCCCACACGGCCAGCGCCAGCAGCAGCGCGCCGACCAGGATCAGCAGCGCGTGCACCGACTCCGAGCCCCGGCGCAGCTGCAGCGCGTCGGTGTAGCCGAAGAGCGAGGCGCCCAGCGCCAGGCCGCCCGGGCGCCAGTTGCCGAAGATCATCGCGGCGAGGCCGATGTAGCCGCGGCCGCCCGTCTGGCCCTCGCGGAAGATCACCGAGCTGACCGTGGCCAGGTACACGCCGCCCAGGCCGGCCATCGCGCCGGAGATGATCACGCCGTAGTACTTGTACTTGTACACGTTGATGCCGAGGCTCTCCGCGGCCCGCGGGTCCTCGCCGACGGAGCGCACGCGCAGGCCGAACGGGCTGCGCCAGAGCACCAGCCAGGTAAGCACGATCAGCAGTACCGCGAGGATTGTCACCAGCGACACCTGAACCAGCAGGCCGCGCAGCACCCCCGCGACGTCGCTGATCAGAAACCAGTGCCGCTTCTCCAGCCCCGCGAGCCCGTCGACGAACGGCACCGAGACCCGCGGCACGGTCTGGTCGGGCTTCAGCGCCGGCGACTGGGTGGCCCCGCCACTGCCCCACGTGATGAACGAGAGGTACCGCGTGATGCCCGGCGCCAGGATCGTCATCGCCACGCCGGACACGATGTGGTCGACGCCGAAGGTGACCGTCGCGAGCGCGTGGATGAGCCCGCCCACGGCGCCGCCGGCGATGCCGATGAGCAGCCCGATCCACGGGCCGTACTGCAGGCTGCCCCACGCCCCGAACCAGGTGCCCAGGACCATCTGACCCTCGAGGCCGATGTTGACCACGCCGGCCCGCTCGGCCCACAAGCCGCCGAGGCCGGCCAGCCCGATCGGGATCGCCGCCTGCAGCGCGGCCTGGACGGCCCCCTGCGAGGTGACGTCGTCCGCTCCGGTAAGCAGGTGGACCAGCGACAGCCCGACGAGCGTGCCGGCGATGATGAGCAGGATCCGGGAGGTGCCCATCCGGCGTCGCTTCGGCGCCGCCGTTCCCGCCGCGGCGGCGGAGAGCATGGCGTCGGTGCTCACTTCGACTCCTCGGAAGTAGCCGGGGCCAGCAGGGCCGAGCCGGCCGGGGCCGCGGTGGCGGCGCCGACCCGCTGCTGCTGGGCGCGGCGGCCGATGCGGGCCGCAAGCTCGTATGCGATGACCACGGACAGCACCGCGACGCCCTGCATGATCAGCACGATCTCCTTCGGGATGCCGTCGAGGTCGAGGATCAGCTGCGAGCGGGCCAGGAAGCCCCACAGGATCGCGCCGAGCGCCATGCCGACCGGGTGGTTGCGCCCGATCAGGGCGACGGCGATGCCGGTGAAGCCGATGCCGCCGAAGCCCTCGGTGTAGGTGTGCGTCTCGCCGAGCATGCGGGGCAGGTTGACCAGGCCGGCGACCGCGCCGGAGACCAGCATCGCGGTGATGACCATCTTCTTGGCGTTGACGCCGCTGGCAGTGGCCGCGAACGGGTTGTAGCCGGTGGCCCGCAGGTCGAAGCCGAAGCGGGTGCGGTTGATGGTGAACCAGTACGCCACGCCGAGGATCACCGCGACGGCCAGGAAGCCGAGCACCTTCTGGTCGGTGCCGGAGATGATCGGCAGGCCGGGCATCCAGGATTCCTCCGGCAGGATGCCGGTGGTCTTGATCTGCGCGCCCGGCGCCTGCACACCCCAGTGGTCGTTGAGCAGCCAGGTCACCACCTGTGCGCCGATCGCGTTGAGCATCAGCGTCGAGATGACCTCGCTGACGCCCCGCCGGGCCTTGAGCAAGGCGGCGATCGAGGCCCAGGCCGCGCCGACCAGCATGGCCACGACCATGATCAGCGCGATGCGCAGCGCGCCGGGCATCCAGCTCATGAAGGACGCGCTGGCCAGCGCGCCGGCCATGAAGGCACCGATCTTGGACTGGCCCTCGACGCCGATGTTGAACAGGCCCATCTTGAAGCCGATGGCGACCGCGACGGCGGCGATGTAGTACTCGCTGGCCTTGTTCAGGATCTCCACCTGCGAGTCAGGCGTGATGCCGAACGTGTACATGTCGGAGAAGGCCTGGAGCGGGTCCTTGTCCGTGATGATCAGCGCGATGGACGAGATCGCGGCGGCCAGCAAGAGCGCGGCGACCGGGGCGACGAGCTGGGGCACCAGCTTGGCCGGGTCGATGCGCCGCCAGAAAGCGGGCGGCGCCGTGGATCCTGCGCTCACGCCGACACCTCCGGCTCTGTCGTGGCGCCGGTCATGGCGACGCCCAGCTGTTCGGGGGTGACGGTCGCCGGGTTGGCGTCGGCCACGAGCCGGCCGCCGTAGATGACCTTGAGGGAGTCGGACAGCCCGATCAGCTCGTCGAGGTCAGCCGAGATCAGCAGTACGCCCATGCCGGCGATGCGGGCGTTGCGGATGTGGTCCCAGATCGCGGCCTGGGCCCCGACGTCGACCCCGCGGGTCGGATGCGCGGCGATGAGCACCTTCGGCCGGTGGCTCATCTCCCGGCCGACGATCAGCTTCTGCTGGTTGCCGCCGGACAGCGCCACGACGGCGACGTCGATGCTCGGGGTGCGCACGTCATACTCCTCGACGATGCGCTGCGTGTCGCGGCGCGCACCGCCGACGTCGATGAGGAACCCGCGAGCGTTGGGCCGCTCGGTCTGGTGGCCGAGGATCCGGTTCTCCCACAGCGGCGCGTCCAGCAGCAGGCCCTGGCGGTGCCGGTCCTCCGGCACGTAGCCGA
This sequence comes from Dactylosporangium sp. NPDC000555, assembly GCF_040300025.1. NCBI lineage: Bacteria > Bacillati > Actinomycetota > Actinomycetes > Micromonosporales > Micromonosporaceae > Dactylosporangium > Dactylosporangium sp. NPDC000555. The sequence goes on from NZ_JBEPDB010000035.1 coordinate 64,360, forward strand.
TGCCGGCCTCGCGGCGGCGCCGGGTCGGCCAGGCGGAGACGTCCTCGCCGCCGAGCCGGATCGTGCCGGTGGCGGGGCGCATGCCGAGAATCGCCTCCGCGAGCTCGGCCTGGCCGTTGCCCTCGACGCCGGCGATGCCGACGACCTCGCCGCGGTGGATCGTGAAGGTCGCGTTGTCGACGAGCGGGCGCCCCTCCGCGCCGAGGACGGTGAGCCCCTCGACGACCAGCGCGGGCTCGTCGGTGACGGTCGACTCGCGCGCCTCCGGGCTGGGTAGCTCACTGCCGACCATGAGCGTGGCAAGCTGGCGGGCGGTCACGTCGGCCGGCTTGACCGAGGCGACCGTGGTGCCGCGGCGGATGACCGTGATGTCGTCGGCAACCGTGCGGACCTCGTCCAGCTTGTGCGAGATGAACAGGACGGTCAGGCCCTCGCGGATGAGTTCGCGCAGATTGCCGAAGAGCTCTTCGACCTCCTGCGGGACGAGCACCGCGGTCGGCTCGTCCAGGATCAGGATCCGGGCGCCGCGGTAGAGGACCTTGAGGATCTCCACGCGCTGCCGGTCGCCGACGCCGAGGTTCTCCACCAGCTCGTCCGGGCGCACGCCCAGGCCGTACCGCTGGGAAATCTCCCTGATCTTGGCTTTTGCCCCCGCCCCGATCCCGTGCAGCTTCTCGGCACCGAGCACGACGTTCTCGGTGACCGTGAAGTTGTCGGCGAGCATGAAGTGCTGGTGCACCATGCCGATGCCCGCCGCGATCGCACCCTGCGGCGACGAGAACCGGACCGGCCGCCCGTCGATGACGATCTCGCCCTCGTCCGGCGGCTGCATGCCGTACAAAATCTTCATCAGGGTCGACTTGCCGGCCCCGTTCTCACCGACGATCGCGTGGATCGTGCCCTTGCGCACGGTGAGGTTGACGTCGGAGTTGGCCACAACGCCGGGAAACCTCTTGGTGATCCCCTTCAGTACGACGGCGGGTGGGTCCGCGGTCATCGGATTCCTTCCGTGGAAACCCCAGCCTTCAGGCGGGGAGGAAACGGAACCCCTGCGGAGCAGGGCAGGGATAGCGACTCGCCGCCAAGGCGGATCGGCGTCTGTCCGCGTGGCACCGCAGGGAATCCATCGGTCAGCATGCTAGGTTTCTGCTTGGCCGCCGGGCTGGCGGTGTCGGCCTGTGGAGTTGATGTAAGACCTCAACGGGGGTCCCCGGACGGGGCGGTTAGCGGTGAAGCAGGAAACCCCTGGGGCGACCCAGGGAATCCCTCCCTCAGGGAGGGGAGGATGTCAACCAGGCTCCTCTGACAGATGAATGGCGGGGGACCGGATCACAGTCCCCCGCCGCACACCCGATGTCTACGTCGACTCGGTGGATTCTTTACTTGCTGGGTACGGTGACCTTGCCCGACACGATGTCGGCCTTGGCCGCGTCGAGCTTGTCCTTGATGTCGTCGACCTGGCCACCGGACGTGGCGTAACCAACGCCGTCGGTCTTGAGGTCGAAGACCGTTGCGCCGGCCTTGAAGTTGTTGGCCGCGTAGTCCTTGACGAAGTTGAACACCGCGTTGTCGACCCGCTTGAGCATCGAGGTCATGATGACCGGCTTCAGCGAGGCGTCGGTGACGGTGTTGTACTGGTCGGAGTCGACGCCGATGGCCAGGGCCTTCTTGTCCTTGGCGGCCTCGAAGACGCCGGTGCCGGAGCCACCGGCCGCCGCGTAGACGATGTCCGCGCCCTGGTCGTACATGCCGCTGGCGGACGTCTTGCCGCCGGCCGGGTCGTTGAAGCCCTTGCAGGCGTCGGCCGGGGTCGACAGGTAGTTGGTCAGCACCTTGATGTCGGCCTTGGTGGCCTTGGCGCCGGCCGTGAAGCCCGCCTCGAACTTCTTGATCAGGTCGACCTGGCAGCCGCCGATGAAGCCGACCGTGCCGGTCTTGGACTTCAGGGCCGCGGCGACGCCGACCAGGTAGGAGCCCTGCTCCTCGGCGAAGGTCAGGTCGGCGACGTTGTCGGCCTGGGTGCCGCCGTCGACGATCGCGAACTTGGTGGTCGGGCATTCCTTGGCCGCGCGGGCGAGCGGGCCGTTCTTGGCGTCGGCGCCGTCGTAGACGAAGCCGACGGCGATGACCGGGTTGTAGCCGGTGCTGCACAGCATCTTCAGGCGCGAGTACTTGTCGTTCTCGCTCTCGCCGGCGACCGCGGCCAGGTCCTTGATCTCGATGTTCAGGTCGCTCTTGACCCGGTCCAGGCCCGCGGCGGCGGAGTCGTTGAAGGACTTGTCGCCCCGGCCGCCGATGTCGAAGGCGAGGCCCACCTTGATGTGCTTCTTCTCGGGTCCCGCGCTGCTGTCGCTGCCAGTGCTGCCCTTGTCACCGCAAGCGGCAATGCTGCTCAACGCGACGAACGCCACCACGGCGCCCCCGAGAACCTTCATCCCACGCACTCGGCGCAAGACGGTCTCCCTTCCCAATGCACCGCCCCAACGCGGTGAACCCAACGGCGGGAGCGTACGCCCTTGATGGTGCTGTTCTCGCCCTTGCTGCCGGGTTGGGAGGAGTGCGTTATATGGCCGTGACGTGCCGAGCGTCGTTCCCGCGTTCTGAGATCGATCTTGTAACACCACAGTTACGTCCGGAAGCCGGAGGGCCGCTACCAAAACACGGCAACCGCGGCGTTGGCGACCGTCAACCCGGTCAGAGCGAGGAAATGGCCGCGGTTGACCTCGTCCCGCTTACGGGAGAAGAACGCCATGACGAAGATCATGATGCCGATCAGGAGCTTGACGGCGAGCTTTGCCGACGGTGGCTCGTGATCGCCGCCGCCGCGCAGTGGTGCCGCCAGCCCGAGGCCGGTGACCACCTGGATGACGGCGCCCCAGAGCATGGCCGGGTTGATGCGCAACCTGCCGGTCAGGTATTGCGCGATCGAGCCGCCGAGCAGCATCGCGAAGCCGATGAGGTGCAGGAACAGGAGGGTGAGCCGCAATGGTTCCATCCGCGCAAGGTAGCGGGCGGTTGACTCTCCCCTTGCTGGAGGGTCGAGGATCCGGGCATGAACATCGGCGAGCTGTCCCGTCTCACCGGGCTGCCGGTCAAGACGATCCGGTACTACTCCGACGTCGGGCTGGTGCCGGAGGCCGAGCGGTCGCGGGCCGGTTATCGGCGGTACGACCACGGCTCGATCGTGCGGCTGGAGTTCGTGCGCACCCTGCGCGAGCTGGGGTTCGACCTCGCCACGATCCGCCAGGTGCTCGACCGCGGGGCGGACCTGCGCGGGGTCGCGGCCGCGCACGCCGACGCGCTCGGCGCGCAGATCCGGGTGCTGCGGCTGCGCCGGGCGGCCCTGCGCGCGGTGGCCGTCCGCGACGCCACCCCCGCCGACCTGGAGCGCCTGACGAAGATCGCGCGGGCCAGCGCCGACGAGCGGCAGCGGATCGTCGGCGAGTTCTTCGACAGCATCTTCGCCGGCATCGCCGACAGCGACGAGTCGCGGCGGTTCACCGAGGGAATGCGCAGCGTGTCGGCGGACCTGCCGGACGAGCCGACCGACGAGCAGGTCGACGCCTGGATCGAGCTGGCCGAGATGCTGCGGCAGGAGGACTTCCGCGACAAGCTGCGACAGATGGGCCGGCGCAGCTTCGAGCCGGGCGCGCGGCGGGTCGTGCCGACCGACATGTCGCAGATCAACTGGTTCGTCGAGCGGGTCGGCGAGGCCCAGGACGGCGGCGCGCCCGACCCGGCGGCGGTGGTCGACGAGGTGATGGGGCGCTGGGCGGAGGCGGCCGGACGCGCGGACGGGCCCGAGCTGCGCGACGAGGTCATCGAGGCGCTGGAGGGGGCGATCGAGCCCCGGGCGGAGCGCTACTGGCAGCTGATGGCCACCATCAACGGCTGGCCGCCGATCCCCGCCACGACGCACCGCTGGGCGTGGTTCCTGTCGGCCCTGAAGGCGACCCGCGGCCGGTAGGCCGATCTCGCGCCGTGGCGGGCGGCCTCAGCGGCCCGGCGCACCGCTGGCGCCGAGCCGCTGGACGAGATGAGGCCGGTTCAGACCGGGGTTCAGTTCGTCAGCTTGGCCGCGATGCGGGCGAAGCCCTCGCGGATCTCGCCGACCGACGGCGGCTCGTGCGTGTGGTCGCCGTGGTCATGGTCGCCATGGTCGTGGTCGTGGTCGTCGTACCCGGCGAGCTCCGCGTCGAGCGCGGCCGTCTCCACGTCCTCGTTCTCGGCCGCGAGCCGCGAGGCGGCGATGTCGCCCTGGATCTGCGCGACGGTCACGTGCGGCTGCAGCGGCTCCACGACCGCCATCAGCTCCTCGTCGGCCACCACGGCCTCCGCGAGCGCGAGCGCGTGCGCGCGCTCGTAGGGGCCGCAAACGACCGGCTCCCACTCCTCCTCGTCGTTCATCGGGCCGAAGGTGATGATCCACGGCAGGGTCAGCGCCGGCGCGTCGGCCGGCAGGTCCAAAGTCACAAGTGCACCCACGGCGCCCATCATGACGGTTCCGGGCGCTCGGCACCCGCCGAACCGCCGGAGGGGTGACGCGCGCGGCGATCTACGCCGCCCGCTCCGTCGACTCGGCCGCCTGCACCTCGGTCCGTGGCCGGCCGCCGGCCAGGTCGACGACCCGGCCGTGCGGGCTGGTCGCGGCCAGCGCCGCGGCGAACAGCAGGAGCTGGTGCAGCAGGTACATGTACAGCAGCAGCCCGATCGTGCCGGCGACCAGCTGGTAGGCCGGGTTGTGCTCGGTGCGGGTGATGTACCACTTCCCCACCGTCTTGAGCAGGCCCAGCCCGACGGCGAACAGCAGCGCCGAGGGCCACAGGCGGCGCAGCGACATGCGCAGCCGGGGCACCCCGACCAGCAGGGCCCCGCCGAGGAACACGTCGACCACGCCGGACAGCAGCGTGGAGAAGGCGCGCAGGGCGACCCGCACCGGGTCCTGCCCGGCATCGCCGGCCAGCCAGTACAGCAGTTCCTGCATCCCGGCGAAGATGCCGATCGAGATCAGCATCAGCAGGCCCAGCGTGACCAGGACGGCGAGATCGACGAGCCAGCGCACGACGGCGTTGCCCGGGTGCTGTTGCAGCTGCCACAGGGCCCGCTGCGACGAGCGCAGGTTCTCCACCCAGCCGACGCCGGCGAGGACCAGACCGGCGAGCGCGAGCATGCCGATCTGCTGGCTGCCGGCGAAGATCTCGTCGGAGTGCAGCTGGGGCAGGTTGGCCTGCAGATAGACCTGCACCCGCTCGACGACGAGCTTGTTGCCGCCCAGCACCCGGCCGAGGATGAAGAACAGCACGACCACCATGGCGAACACGGCGAAGAAGCCGTAATAGGCGGTCGCGGCGGCCAGGCGGACGGCGTCGACGTCGAAGTACCGCTGCTGCGCCCGCCAGACATGGTCGAACACCCGCGATCGGTGCCGGGCCGCGGCCACCGCGCGGTCGAAACCGGCCTCCAGCCGGTCGAGGGTGCTCACCCCTCAATCGTCCGTCGTGAGGCGGTACTCCGCATAGGGACGCCACCGGCCCCCGTCATCGTGCTCGAAGAGCGTGAACCCGCCGACCGCGAACGACGCCTCGTAGCCGGCCAGGTCGGCGAACACGGCGTCGAGCTGCGCGGACGGTACGTCGTGGGCCACCGTCACGTGCGGGTGGTACGGAAACCGCGCCGTGCTGCGGGCGGAATCGCGGATCGCGTGCGCCGCGAGCACGGCCTCGTGCAGCTGCTCACACTCGCTGATGCCGGCCGCGACCGCGACGAACACCACCTGGGTGACCGGCCGGAACGTGCCGGTGCCGCGCAGCCGCACGGTGAACGCCCGGTGCGCCCGGGCGACGTCGCGCAGGTGCCGGTCGATCCCGGGCAGGTCCACGGCGTCGACCTCGGTCGGGCCGAGCAGGGTGACGTGAGCCGGCACATACTCCGCGACCCGGTCACCGGCGGCCAGCCGGGCGGCGGTGAGCTCGCCACCCCACGGCTCCGGGAGGTCGATCGCGACTCCGATGGTGGTCTTGTCCACCTCAGTGCGCGGCAGCGCCGGGGGCGAGGAAGCCGATGCGGTCGTACACCGACTTCAGCGTCGGCGCGGCCACCGCGCGCGCCTTCTCCGCGCCGACCGCGAGCAGCTTGTCCAGCTGGGACGGATCGTCGAGGTAGGCGTTGGTGCGCTGCTGGATCGGCTTGACGAACTCGACCACGACCTCGGCGAGGTCCTTCTTCAGGTCGCCGTAGCCCTTCCCGTCGTACGCCTCGACCAGCTCGTCGATCGTCCGGCCGGTCAGCGCGGCGTAGATCGTGAGCAGGTTGGACACGCCGGGCTTGTCCGTCTGATCGAAGATGATCTCGCGGCCGGTGTCGGTGACCGCCGACTTGATCTTCTTGGCGATCCGCGCCGGCTCCTCCAGCAGCTCGACCAGGCCGTTGGCGGTCGACGCCGACTTCGACATCTTCGCCGTCGGCTCCTGCAGGTCGGTGATTTTGGCGGTGTCCTTGATGATGTACGGCACCGGGACGGTGAACGTCGGGCCGAACGTGGTGTTGAACCGCTGGGCCAGGTCGCGGGTCAGCTCCAGGTGCTGGCGCTGGTCCTCGCCGACCGGCACGGCGTCCGCGTGATACAGCAGGATGTCCGCGGCCTGCAGGATCGGGTAGGTGAACAGCCCGACGCTGGTGCGGTCGGCGCCCTGCTTGGCCGACTTGTCCTTGAACTGCGTCATCCGGCTGGCCTCACCGAAGCCGGTCAGGCAGTTCATCACCCAGGCGAGCTGGGCGTGCTCGGGCACGTGGCTCTGCACGAACAGCGTGCACCGCTCCGGGTCGAGGCCCACGGCGAGCAGCTGGGCCGCACTCACCCGGGTGCGCTTACGCAGCAGCTCCGGATCGTGACCCATGGTGATCGCGTGCTGGTCGACGACGCAGTAGAACGTGTCATGGGTCTCTTGCATGGCCACCCAGTTGCGCAGGGCGCCGAGGTAGTTGCCCAGGTGGAACGAGTCGGCGGTGGGCTGGATCCCGGAGAAGACCCGCGGCCTGACAGGAGACGACATGCCCGCCATTCTGTCAGGCGCAACCGGAACCTCCACACAGACGTCTGTCTGGTTAGCGTGACGGGTGGCGGACTAGGGAGGTGGCGTGTGGGCGACGAACTGGAGGCCCGCGAGGCCGTACGCGACGCATACCAGGCTCACTACCGCCGACTCGTGGCCGCGCTCTACGCGCTGACCGGCGATCACGCCGAGGCGCAGGATCTCGTCCAGGAGGCGTATGCGCGGGCCCTCGCCCGGCCCCGGCAGTTCCTCGACGTCGCCGACCCGGAGGCGTGGCTGCGCACCGTCGCCATGAACCTGGCACGCACGCGCTGGCGGCGGCGGCGCCTGTTCGACACACTGGTGCGCAGCGGCCGGGTCGCCCGGCCGGTGGAGAGCGTGCCGGGCGTCGACCCCAACCGGGTCGCCCTGGTCGCCGCCCTCCAGCAGTTGTCGCAGGCGACGCGGGAGACGATCGTGCTGCACCACCTGGCGGACATGTCCGTGCACGAGGTCGCCGAGGCGCTCGGCGTGCCGGTCGGCACGGTCAAGGCGCGCCTGTCCCGCGGCCGCGCGATGCTCGCCACCCTGCTCAGCGACGTCGAGGTGGGCTCGCCGGCCAGAGCGGACGCGGCGCGCCGGCGGCCGATCGTGCCGCCGGCCATCCGGCCGCAAGAGGTGCGAGATGCGCCCTGAGCTGGACTTCCGCACACTCCGCACGCAGATCGAGTCGGCCACCTGGGTCCCCGACTTCAACACGCTCTACCGGCGCGCCGGCCGGGTTCGCATGCGCGACCGGCTGACCGTGCTCGGCGCGCTGCTCGGCACGCTCGGCGTCCTCGCGCCGGTCGCGCTCGCCGGCATCTTCGGCCGGCCGGCCCCCGCCGTGCTGGGCCCCAATCCCGACCTCAGCGGGGCGTACGACCCGGGGCCGACGGCCACACCGAGTAGTTCCACCGGGGCGACCGCCGGCCGCTTTCCGTCCACGATCACGGTCCTCGCCGCCGCGGGCGACCTTGCGGACCTCATCGCCGCCGTCGACGTCTGCGTCGAGGTGCCGCAGGCGCGCCGGTGCAGCCTGCAGATCACCAGGCTGGGCGGCACCGAGCGACGGACGCCATTCGTGCTCGACGCGCTGCGGGCGAGCCCGCTGGACAAGATCGGCAACGTCCAGCTGACCCGCATCGCGACCGGCACCTACATGCTCAGCGGCGAGGTCAGCGCCGGGTCGCGCTCCTGCGTGCAGTTCCGGCTCACCGGCGACACCCAGACCCCGCTGCCCGCGCAGACCGGCTCGCCGGTGATCGGGCCCAGCGAGCACCTTCCGCTGGGCGGCGGCGACCAGGCGGTGCAGCTGGTGCAGTACGGTGACCTGTTCGGCGTGCGCGGGATCGACGGCGCGCTGAGCCTCGTCGGCCAGCCGCCGATAGCCCGCCGCACCGTCCTCAACGGGCTGCCGGCCGGGACCGGGTGGTGGGTCGCCGGCGCCGACCTGCGCACCGGGGCGCCGGCCGTGAGTGTCAGCGTCGACCAGGGCCAGAACTGGACCGCGAGCACGCTGGACGCCCCGCCCGGCATCGACGTGCCGACCGTGGTGACCCTGGACGGGCGCAACGCGTGGGCCTTCGTACGGTACAGCCACGCCATCCGCTTCTTCCGCACCTCGGACGGCGGCGCGTACTGGCGCGAGATCCGCACCCCGATCGAGCTCCCGGCATCGCTGAAAACGCTGGAAAACCGCCGCTTCGGCGCGCTGGTCCGCCCCGACCGCTCGCTGCTACTGTGGTTCCAGGCCGACACCGAGACGATCTTCCTGGAGAGCAACGACGGCGAGCACTTCGGCGTCGTCGTCGGCCCGGGCGGCGCCATCGCCCCCGTCGACAACGGCTACGCGTCCCTGGGCGACCCCGCACGGGTCTCGACCGACGCCCACACCTGGCGGGAGGCCACCCTGTCCGCCACCGTGCTGCCGACCTGACCGGAAGAACAAGCTGACCGGAAGAACGAGCCGGCCGGAAAAACTTGACCGGAAATCGCGGGAACCGGGCGGCCGCCCCGGGGATCGTTGACGGCGTGGGCGACGTCGCTGAGGTGTACCACGCCTGCTACCGCAGGCTGGTCGTGCAGCTCTTGGCGTTCACCACGGACCTGAACGAGGCGCAGGACGTCGTGCAGGAGGCGTTTGCGCGGGCCGTCGCGCGCCCGCGCGGATTCGCCGGCATCGACAACCCCGAGGCCTGGTTGCGCACCGTCGCGCTCAACGTCGCCCGCCGGCGGTGGCGCCGCCGCCGGGTACTCGACCTGATTCTCCTGCGCGAGCGCCCGCTGCAGGACCACCCCGGCCTCGACACCAGAGCCGACCTGACCACCGATCTGAAGAAGGCGCTCGACGCCATACCACGCAGCTACCGGGAGGTCATCGTGCTGCACTACTACGCCGACCTCAGCGTGGACGAGATCTCCGCCGCGCTGAACATCCCCGCCGGCACCGTGAAGTCGCGGCTCTCGCGAGGCCGGGCGGCGCTGGCCGTGCTCCTCGGCGGGCACGAGATGGCCCGTGCCTGACCTGGAGACGCGGCTGCGCGCCGAGCGCGACCGCCTCGACATCGACCAGCCCCCGCTCTCGATCATCGCCGCCCGGGCCGCCGCGCTGCGCCGCCGCCGCCTCGCCGCCCGGGCCGGACTGGCCGGTGCGGCCGCCCTGACCGCGGTCGCGGTCGCCGGCGGCGCGCTCGCCGCGCTGCGCGGCGGCGATCCCCCGGCCCCGGCGGTCGCCGCGTCCGACCCGTCCGGCGCGTGGTCCGCCGAGGGGATCACCATCGTCGGCCTGCCCCGCCTTCCGCGGGATCTGCCCGGCTCGGTGCGCGAGGCCGAGTTCCTCGACGCCGGGCGCGGGTTCCTGCTGACCGCGGACTGCTGTACCGCATGGCTCAGCGTCACCACCGACGGCGGCGAGACCTGGCACACCACGCCCTCGCCGGTCGCCGGGCTGCCCACGCTCGTCGCCGGCGCAGACGCGGTCACGCTGCTGGGCGCCGCCCCCGACTACCCGCGGGCGAGCACCTCCGACGGCGAGCACTGGACCTCCTCCGCCCTGCCACCGGCGCCGCCGGCCACGCTCACCGGCGCCTCCCGGCTGGTGCCCCTCGGTATCGGCGCCTGCGGCGACACCACCGGTGCCCTCGCCGGCCCGGAGCTGGCCCCGGTGCCGCAGCAGCCGCCCATCACCGCATGCTGGTGGTCCCCGGTCCGCGCGGGCGACGGCTCGTGGTGGGTCGGCGGCCGCGACGCGAGCGGCCGCCCGGCGGTGGCGGTGTCGCGCGACGACGGCTCGCACTGGTCGGTCAGCGCCTTCGCGGGCTTTCCGGCGTCCGCGTACGCCCGGGCCGCGATGCTGGGCCGCAGCGTCCACGTCATGGTGGTCTCCCCGCCGACCGAGCCAGCAACCGGTCCGGACCGCCTGCTCGGCGTGGCGCAGTCCACGGACGGCGGCGCGACCTTCGGCCCGGTGCACCCGACCGGGGACCAGGCCACGATCGGTGGCGACCTGGTCCCGCTGCTGGACGGCCGCCTGCTGATCGTGGACGGCCTCGGCCACTGGCTGGTGTCGGAGAACGGCGGCGTGTCGTGGCACCGGCTGGAGGGCCTGCACGCGACGATGCGGCTGGCGCGCACGGAGGGCGGCTACATCGCATACGGCATGTCCACCATCTACACGGCGTTCTCCGCCGACGGCTCGACGTGGCAGAAGCTGGACGCCCGGTAGCCGGTCAGCGGCGCATGAACGACCAGGCGTCGGCGACCATCGTGGCCAGGTCCGGGAACTGCGGCGTCCACGAGAGTTCGCGCTTCGCCTTGTCCGCCGCCGCGACCAGCCGGGCCGGGTCGCCCGGGCGGCGCGGGGCCATCTCGACCGGGATCGGGTCGCCGGTGACCTGGCGTACCACCTCGATGACCTGACGGTTGGAGAAGCCGGTGCCGTTGCCCAGATTGAAGATCCGGTGGCTGGCCCGGGAGTGCGGGTCGTCCATCGTCTGCAGCGCCTTCAGGTGGGCCGCACCCAGGTCGGCGACGTGGATGTAGTCGCGGATGTTCGTGCCGTCGGGGGTGTCGTAGTCGTCGCCGAAGATCTGCAGCTTCTCGCGGCGGCCCGCGGCCACCTGCAGGGCGATCGGGATCAGGTGCGTCTCCGGGTCGTGACGCTCGCCGATCATCGAGCCGTCGGGGCGGCGCAGGGCACCGGCGACGTTGAAGTACCGCAGGCTCACCGCGGAGAACCCGTGCGCCACGGCGAAGCCGGTGAGCGCGTGATCGGCGGCGAGCTTCGAGGTCGCATACGGGTTGGGCGGGCGCACCGCGGCCGTCTCCGGGATCGGCACCACGTCGGGGTCGCCGTACACGTTGGCGGTGGACGAGAACACCAGGCGGCGCACCCCGGCCGCGAGCATCGCGTCGAGCAACCGCAGCGTGCCGGTCGCGTTGTTCTCCCAGTACTTCTCCGGCCTCTGCACGCTCTCGCCGGCCGCGATGAAGGCCGCGAAGTGCAGCACCCCGTCGAACCCGGCCGATGGCGTCAACAGGTCGCCGATCGCGTCGTGCACCCGGCCGCGCACGAAGCGCGCACCCTCGGGCACGGCCTCGGCGTGTCCGGTGGAGAGATCGTCAAGCACCACCACCTCGTGCCCGGCGTCCAGCAGCAGCGCGGTGACGACGCTGCCAATGTATCCGGCACCCCCCGTGACGAGCAGCTTCACAGCGACCTCCCAAAAGTCGACACATTCCAAGAAATTTGCAGTTCGCGCGTGAACGACCGGGCACGGGACGCCTACACTTTGTGCTATGCCGGAGCCCGGCCGTCGAACTGGCCCCGGAACCATACGACAGACTGTGGCCGCCCTGCTGAACCGCTGGGCGGAGCGTCTTCACGCTACCCCGCTCACACCACGCGTCTCCGAGGCGGAGCTGCGCACCCTCATCACGGTGAACTCCGGCACCGGGCACGTCCGCGAGGTGATGGTGCCGCGCACCGACGTGGTCTTCCTCGACGCGTCGCTCACGGTCGCCGATGCCATTCATGCGGTACGCCGGGCAACACACTCCCGCTTCCCGGTCATCGACGGCGACCCGGACGACGTTCTCGGCTTCGTCCACGTGCGCGACCTGACCCTGCTGCCCGCGGTCGACCCGACGGTCACGCTGCGCCACCTCACCCGCGAGGTCAAGCGGCTACCGGCCAGCAAGCGCGTCCTCGCCGCCCTGTCCGAGATGCGCCGCGAGGGCCATCACCTGGCGGTCGTCGTCGACGAGTACGGCGGCACGGCCGGCATCGTGACGCTGGAGGACCTGATCGAGCAGCTCGTCGGGGAGATCCACGACGAGTACGACGCGCCACCCGCCCCGCCGCGGGTGGACGAGGGCAGCCACGAGGTCGATGGCCGGCTCAACCTGGCCGACCTCGCCGAGCGCACCGGCCTGACGCTGCCGACCGGCCCCTACGAGACGGTGGCGGGCTTTCTGATGGCGCGGCTGGGCAAGCTGCCCAAGGTGGGCGACAACGTGCGCCACGACGGCTGGCACCTGCGGGTGAACACCGTGGAGGGCCGCCGGGTGGCCCGAATCTCGGTGGCGCGGCCGATTCCCCCGCCGCGCCAGCCGTCGTAAACCCGAGGTCAGCCGGCCTCGATGATCATTCCGGCGCCGACCGTGCGGTTGGTGGACTCGTCGATGATGATGAACCCACCCGTGGTCCGGTTGCGCCGATACTCATCCGCCAGCAGCGGCACCGT